>JANPCW010000456.1:0-4596 GCA_031431155.1 Janthinobacterium sp.
CGCCCACTGCCGCGCCCGCCGCCATGCCGATTGGGCCGCCAACGGCGCCAATCGCAGCACCAGCGACCGCGCCACTGCCCGCGCCCATTCCCTTGGCCAGGTTATGATCGCCCAACTCGTCGCCGGATTTCGGATTGACCACTTCGGCTGCCCCCTTGCCGGCCAGGCCACCTGAAATACCGCCAATCGCCGCGCCGGCCACCATGCCAACCGGGCCAGCCACGGCGCCGATCGCCGCGCCGGTCAGCGCACCGGCGCCGGCACCCAGACCGGTGCCAACCACATGCTCACCGGCACTGTCTTTCCAGTCGCGTTCTATGTGGGCCGCATCGTCGTTCGAACGCGTTTTGACACCCATCAAAATCCCCCCCTGCTTGATCCCCTCTTCATAATGCTGCACCCGCTCTTCCGGAATCCCGGCGCCGATCAGCGCACCGACCAACCCGCCAGTGATACCGCCCGCTCCCGCGCCAGCAATGGCCGCTGCGAGCGGACCGGCCACCACCAGGCCAAGTCCTGGCACCAGCAGCGTGGTTCCGATCGCCGCGATGCCGGCTAACACGGCACCGATCGTGCCGCCAATGCCGGCGCCGATGCCGGCACCCTCGGCCGCCTTACTACCCAATTCGGTTTCTATCGCTTCGTCGCCCGAGAAATACCGTTTGCGCGTGTCATCGGACATGACCAGCGAAACATCGTCTTTGTCGTAACCGCGTCCAAGTGCGGCGTTGTAGGCGCGCTCGGCGCTGTCACGGTCATTAAACAAACCGGTAACCATAGGGGAATTGCTGTTGCTGCTCATGGAATTTCCTTTCGTTTAGAGTTAGTCGAATCGGCCCCACGAACGTGGGCCGCCTGGCTCGACACGATCAAACGATAAGTCACGTTGCAGCGACGCTCTGTTCGTTCACACACCATTTCAACGTGTTTGCGCAATCAAGAAATGCCCGAAATAAATTGAGGGCTCACACCGCGCGAGCTGCAATATTGCGCGCGTTTGCGCGTAGGACAAGGATGACAATAAGTAATGATTTATGCTTACAGGATGGTGACCAGTTATCTGAGATCGCGCCCACATTGGCGGGATTATTATTCGGCTGTGCCTTGTGGCGCCGGGCTTGAGTGCGGCGCCGGGCGCCCGGCCCTCGAATATCGTTACACCACTTTGAAAGGTCGACCGAAAATGAACAACGCTCAAATTGGTACTTCTGCTGTAGCCCACCAATCACAGGTGTACCATTTGCAGGTAACGGCGCCCGATTTGAACCTGTGGTCAAACGCCACGGCCAGCCCGACGGGGGCGCGGCAAAACAACCTGCTCAAAGGCCTGCCCAATGATGAACTGGAACGCTTGCTGGAACACCTTGAGCTGGTCGACCTGCCATTCGGCCAGCGCATCATCGAATGCGGCAACCGACTGGAGCACTGCTATTTTCCGACCAGCGCCGTGCTGTCGCTTGTGTATGTCATGGAAGGCGGCGCAACGACGGAATTGGCCGTGGTCGGTCGCGAAGGCGTCATCGGGGTTTCGCTGTTCGAGGGCGAACGCGCCACCAGTACGGCAATCGTTCAGCATGAGGGCTACGCTTATCGCCTGAAAAGCGGCCACCTGCGCGAAGCGTTTGTGTCTGGTGGGGCCTTGCCTCAGCTATTGATGCGACATGCCAATGTCGTGTTTATGCAGATGGCGCAAAATGTCGTGGGCGGCCAGCATTTCACGATTGAGCAAGAAGTGGCGCGCTGGCTGCTCGAGCACCTGGACCGCTCGCATTCGGACGAAATAAAAGCCACGCATGCGCTAATTGCGAGCATGCTGGGAGTGCGCCGCGAGAGCGTCACCATGATCGCCGGCAAATTGCAGGAGATGGGATTGATCCAGTACCGGCGCGGGTATGTCACTGTCGTTGATCGGGTGGGATTGCAACGCCAAGCCGGCCAGTGCTACATCATGGCCAAGCCAGGGATCGAAGACCTGATGGCAAGCAATTCGCACGATCAAGCTACATCGTTTCAGGGCCACAGTCATTCGTCCTGATTGCGCAATTGATGGTGCTAGAATTATCTTTGTTCGAAGTAGTTACTTGGCGAGGAATATGAAAAAATCCGGCAACTCTGACGACCGCTCAATACCGGCCGCCAAGGACACGCGCATCGATCTGAACGTGAAAATAGACGCCCCGGCCGAGGTGGTGCACCCCGGTGGCGATCGCCGCAAGGCAAGTCGCGTCCACCGATCGCGGCTTGCGGAAATTTTCAGGCTGCTGCGTTCGGAATTCGGTGGATTTCCACGATGACCAAGCGACGCGCCATGACCGCCCTCATAGTCTTTCTCCTTACCCTGGTTGCCGGCGTCGTCGTACTCAATCTGCTGCCCGGCGAAAAGCGCATCGAGACTCAGCTTACACGCCATTACAACACGGAAGACCCTCAGTTCCGCCGTTCTATGGGCGTCCTGTTGGGACCGCCCATCCTGGACGGCAATGCGGTCGAGGTGTTGGTGAACGGCGATGCGATCTTCGACTCGATGCTCAAAGCGATCCGCGGTGCGCAAGAATCCATCACCTTTGAGACTTATATCTATTGGTCGGAATCGATCGGGCACGAGTTCAGCGAGGCGCTCATGGAGCGCGCGCGCGCCGGAGTCAAGGTGCATGTCATGCTCGACTTCATCGGCAGCGTAAAAATGGATCTGTCCAGCCTTGACGCGATGAAGAAAGCCGGCGCCCAGGTCGAGCGCTACCACAAACCCGTATGGTGGAAACTGGCCCGCATGAACAACCGCACCCATCGCAAATTATTGGTCGTCGATGGCGTCATCGGGTTCACCGGCGGGGTCGGCATTGCCGACCAGTGGCGCGGCAATGCACAGGATAATAAGCACTGGCGCGACACCCATTTCCGGGTCGAAGGCCCGGCCGTCGGCCAGATCCAGGCCGTGTTTGTCGACAACTGGACCAAGGCTACCGGACGCGTGCTCGACGGCGCCCGGTACTTTCCCCTGCTTAAGGCGGCCGGTAGCCATCCGGCCCAGATGTTCAGCAGTTCGCCCACTGGGGGCAGCGAAAGCATGCATCTGATGTACCTGATGGCGATCACCGCCGCCAAACACAGCATTCACCTGTCGAGCGCCTATTTCGTACCGGACGAGCTGACCGTGAAGGCGCTGGTGGCGGCCGCCAAACGCGGCGTGAAGGTACAGATCATCACGCCCGGCGGCAACATCGATTCCGACGTGGTGCGCAGCGCCTCGCGCTCGCGCTGGGGCGATTTGCTCAAAGCGGGAATCACGATCTCCGAATTTCAGCCAACCATGTATCACGTCAAGGCGATGGTGGTGGACGCACTGATGGTCTCGGTCGGCTCGACCAATTTCGACAATCGTTCGTTCAGCCTGAACGACGAAGCCAACCTCAATGTGCTCGACCATGATTTTGCCCAGCGCCAGATCGCCATTTTCGAGGACGATCTGCGGCGCTCGAAAACCATCACGTTCGAGGCGTGGCAACAGCGGCCATGGATGGAAAAAGCCACCGACCGGATTGCGTCGATGCTGGGTTCGCAATTGTGAATGATGACTTTACGTCGCCGCTTGTCCAGCTTGACGCAAGAAATTTGCTGCCACACGGTGACCATGCGCTCGGCAATGAAGCCCTATCTCTGGAAGGCGCCGCCTCGTCCGCCGCCATGATGGCCTCGTCCTTCCCAACCGCGATGTCCAGGATGGTCGCCATAAAATCGCCCATGGCCACGATGCAGGCCATGATGACGATGTACTGACTCAAACCCAAAGTTGAAGAACACTGGCGGCCCTGCATAATAGGGGGCACTCTGATAGTAGGGAGCACCCTGATAGGCCGGCTGTCCGTATGAGTAATTATCATAGGGCACTGGTTCGTAAACCGCGCATCCTCCAAGGGCGAATGCGATCAATAGCGAAAATGTCAGGTGTTTCGCTGCACCTTTCGTCGGCTGATTCATGATTGAAAAACCAAATGATTATCCACGACCATTTGACGAACGGAATTCTCAACAGTTCTGCAAACTAACATGTTGTTACATTTCCACATGCTTCGCACCAGTCATTCGCGAGTGCGACGAAGGTGCATCGGTGGTCGAACTGAAGGCCGATTTTGGCTGGGGCGACCACCGGCTATTGATCGCCACACGCAAAATTGCCTGAAAAAATATCGGGAATCAGCGATGTGTTTGCGTCGACGACAAATGGGAAACATTCTCCCTGCATTGCGTCCGCATCAGCATAGAGATCGACATCAAGCGACGGTCGGGAAGTCTTCAACTACGTGCCCACGCCGACGCTGTGGCATGCCTGGCACGAAGAACCCGGGAGCACACGCTTGAACTGCCTCTGTCGACCTCCTGAAGTGGTGACATGCTTGGTCCAGACATCTCACTCGAGTAAATTATTTTTTATTGCGTAGTAGGTCAAATCGCTATTCGAGTGCAGTCCCATTTTTTCCATGATGCGGCAACGATAAGTGCTCACGGTCTTGATGCTGAGCGACAGCGCAACCCCGATTTCAGATACCGTGGCACCACGCGCTAGGTGCAAAAAAACCTGGAATTCGCGGTCCGACA
>JANPCW010000457.1:0-3949 GCA_031431155.1 Janthinobacterium sp.
CGTTTCAAGCAATATGTTTCCACAAGAAAACAAATGGCTGTTCCAGTCCCTGAAAAAGGAGTACTGACAAGCCACGACAAAAATCCTAGGAGACTACTTTGTTTGCAAGAATGACGTTTACAATCGGAAAAAAACTGGCCGTGCTTGCGTCCTGCGCGGCGCTTGGAATCGGGCTTTTGATCACTTTTTTCATTAGCACCGAGCGGACTCTGGTGCTGGAAGAAAGAAAGTCCAGTGTGCGGCAGGCGGTGGAGGCTGCGCACAACATTCTGGCATACAACCAGAATCTGGCTGCCAAGGGCGTGCTGTCGGAAGCCGATGCCAAGCGCAATGCGACGCAAGCGATCAAGTCGTTCCGCTACGGCGACGGCGATTATTTCTGGATCCAGGACATGCAGCCGCGCATGCTGATGCATCCAATCAAGCCTGAACTTGACGGCAAGGACCTGTCGCAAGCCAAGGACCCCACCGGCAAGTTCCTGTTCAATGAATTCGTCAATACCGTCAATGCCAGCGGCGCGGGCTTCGTGTTCTACATGTGGCCCAAACCGGGCAGCACAGTCGATGTGCAGAAAGCCTCGTACGTCAAGGGCTTTGCACCGTGGGGCTGGATCGTCGGCTCGGGCGTGTACCTCGATACGATCAATACCATGGTATGGAAACGCTCGATTAATTTCCTGATCTTCGCACTGGCGATCATGGGGGCGTTGCTGACCATTTGCCTGTTCATTGCGCGCAGCATTACCCGTCCGATGCGCCATGCGATCAAGATTGCGCGCTCGGTGGCCGCGGGCGACCTGACCACCCGCATTGCGGTCAGCAACAAGAACGAAACCGGGCAGCTGATGCAGGCCTTAAAGGACATGAACGGCAGCCTGCTTGAAACAGTCCTTCGGGTTCGAATCGGCACCGACACAATCGCCACCGTATCGGCCCAGATCGCCGCCGGCAACCTCGACCTGTCGGCGCGCACCGAACAGCAAGCCAGCGCCTTGGAAGAAACGGCCTCGTCGATGGAGCAACTGACCTCCGCCGTCAGGCAAAATGCCGACAATGCGCGCCAAGCAAATCAACTGGCGCATTCGGCCTCGGAAGTGGCGCTAAAGGGCGGCGCAGTGGTCGCGCAAGTGGTCGACACCATGGGCTCGATCAACGCATCGTCCAAGAAAATTGTCGACATCATCGGCGTAATCGACGGCATCGCATTTCAGACCAATATCCTGGCCTTGAATGCCGCAGTCGAGGCGGCCCGCGCGGGCGAGCAGGGCCGCGGCTTTGCCGTGGTCGCCACCGAGGTGCGGAATCTGGCGCAGCGCAGCGCAGCCGCCGCCAAGGAAATCAAAACACTTATTGGCGACTCGGTCGGCAAGGTCGACGCCGGCAGCGCGCTGGTCGAGCAAGCCGGCAACACGATGGCGCAAATTGTTGCCAGTATCGAGCGCGTGACCGACATCATGGGCGAGATTACTGCGGCCAGCAGCGAGCAAAGTGCCGGCATCGAGCAAGTGAACCGCGCGATCACCGAGATGGATAGCATGACGCAGCAAAACGCGGCCCTGGTCGAGCAAGCGGCTGCGGCGGCCGGATCGCTGCAGGAGCAGGCCGGCCAGCTGGCGCAAGTGGTCAAGGTGTTCAAGCTCGATGACATGCAGGGTAGCGGCGCGCACAACGCCGACCAAGCCGCCGTGGCGTTCACGCCAGCGCGGCCCCAGTTGAAAACTGTGCCGCGCTCCCCGTCGGGGGCCGCTCTTACGCTTTCTTCTCGCGCGCAACCCAGTACAGCAGGAACACGATCAGGGCGTACGGCAGCATCGACAGCGCATCGGAGCTGACGCCAGCGAAGAACGGATTGCCGTGCTCGGCCCAATTGGTCATCGCCTGATCGAAATTGGTCAAGACCCCCGCGGTGATCGCGATGACGATGCCGGCCAGCGCGCCGCCGGCGATATAACCTGATGCCAGCAACACGCCGGAACTGCGGTCGCCCGCCGATTGCTGCTGCTCGGCCGTCTGGCCGGCGTTGTGCGCCAGCTGGTTGTTGCGGCGGTCGGCGAACCAGCGCACCAGCCCGCCGATGAAGATTGGGGCGGTCGACGACAGCGGCAGGTACACGCCGACCGAAAACGCGAGCGATGGAATCCCTGCCATTTCGAGCACGACAGCGATCATCACGCCAAACAGCACCAGTGACCATGGCAACTGCCGATCCAGGATGCCCTTGATGATGTAAGACATCAGCACCGCTTTGGGCGCGTCATACTTCTTCACGTCCGAGCCGTCCGGGCGCTTGGTATGGGTGCCGTTAATGCCAGGGTCGACCAGGTAAGCGGGCTTGCCGTCGTCGCTGACCAGGTATTTGCCGGCCGGGCCGCCAACCGTATCGGTCTTGTGGAACACCTTGTAGGTCTTGTTGTCGGTGGCCGCTTGCGGGCCCTGCAATTGGACCGTGCCGCTCAGTTTTGCGGCATCGACGACGAGACCGGGCGCCACCTGGGCGGCTGGAACGTAGACGGTGCCGGCGTCGTTGAGCTTTAACAGGATCGGGCCCAGGATCAACGCCGACGACAAAGCGCCGGCCAGGATCGCATACTGCTGCAGGCGCGGAGTCGAACCCACCAGGTAACCGGTCTTCAGGTCTTGCGAGGTGGTGCCGGCATTGCTGGCGGCGATGCAGACGATGGCGCCCACCGACAGCGCCGTCACATAATACTGGCCGCCGGTCCAACCCATGATCAGAAAAATCAGGCAGGTAAACAGCAGGGTTGCCACCGTCATCCCCGAGATCGGGTTCGAGGAGGAGCCGATTTCGCCGGTCAGACGGGAGGAGACCGTCGCGAACAGGAAGCCAAACACCAAAATCAGCAAGGCGCCCAGCAGATTCATGTTCAGCGGCGTGGCGAACGTGATCACGGTGATGATCAGCAGGCAGCCGATAATGACCCATTTCAGGGGGATGTCGCGGTCGGTGCGCGGCGTTTCTGCCATCGTGCCGGCCTTGCTACCCCGACTCATGCCTGCCAGTCCGGCCGACATACCGCGCCATATCATCGGCAGCGCGCGTGCCAGGCTGATCAGGCCGCCGGCGGCAACCGCGCCGGCGCCGATGTAGAGCACATATGCGCTGCGGATATCGTTGGGCGTCATCTGGCTGATCAGCATGGTGCCCGGCGACAGGATGACGGACAGGCTCTCGCCGAAAAACTTGATCATCGGAATCAGCAGCAAGTACGACAGGACGCCGCCGGCGGCCATGGTGGCCGCGATTTTCGGTCCGATGATGTAACCGACGCCCAACAACTCGGGCGAAATTTCGGCGCCCAGCGAGCCCGCTTTCAGGGGAGCGCCAAACTCCACGCCCGGCGTATCTTTCCAGCCCTTGAACGAGACGTTGGCAACCTTGTACAGCAAGCCGATACCGAAACCGCCGAAAATAATCTTGGCGCGCTGTTTGGCATCCCTGGCGGCTGCCGAGTCCTTCTGGATGCTCTCGCCGGCCGCGAGGCGGGAGGTGTCGGTGGCAGCAGCCTTGAGCACTTCGGCGCAGGCTGTGCCTTCCGGGTACTTCAATTGCTTGTGCTGATCGACGATCATGGTGCGGCGCATCGGGATCATCATCAGGATCCCGAGCAGGCCGCCCAGCACGCCCACCAGCATGACGCGCGAAATTTCAAGGTCAAAGCCGAGGATCAGGATCGCCGGCATCGTCACGCCCAGCCCGAATGCGATCGATTCGCCGGCCGAACCGGCGGTTAGGTAATGCTGTTTTCAAGGATGGTGGAGTCCTTGCCACCGAGTTTTTTCGCCATCCCGAACAGGGTGATCGCGATCACGGCCACCGGGATCGACGCGCTCACCGTCAAGCCGACCTTCAATACCAGATACAACGACGACGCGCCGAACACCATCCCCAGCACAACGCCCATGAGCAGAGCGCGAAAAGTCAGTTCGG
>JANPCW010000458.1:0-5493 GCA_031431155.1 Janthinobacterium sp.
CGTGATGGCGGTCATCACCTACGCCTTGCCCAGCCTGACCAACCATCGCAAGGTGGAAGGCAGCGTCGCCGGTTACTGGGCATTCTGGCTGCAAATCACCGGCATGTTCGGCATGGTGCTGTCGTTTGGCACCGCCGGTATCACGCAAGTGTATTTGGAACGCATTCTTGGCCTCGGTTACCTCGATACGCAACTCAAACTACAGGTGCATTTTTTGATGTTGACCGCGACCGCGACCCTGTTTACGCTGGGAGCGGGCTTGTTCATCTGGGATTTTTTCCGTAGCGCCCCCAAACTGAGCGGCGATGCAGTCGATGTCGTGCCGGCGGCGGCGGTGATGTAAGTGATGGAGGGCTCATTGGACGCCAACTGCGGATTCGCCAACACTGGCCAGGGACTGCTAAAAGCTGCCAGTGTTGAACCATACTATCTGCCGCTGGGCGATGAAATTAGCGTGTTCACGCAATGTCATTTGCGCAGCCTGGCCGTGATGCTGAAAGGCCCCACCGGCTGCGGCAAGACCCGCTTCATCGAGCATATGGCATGGCGCCTCCAGCGCCCGCTGGTAACCGTGTCGTGTCATGATGACCTGTCGGCCGCCGATCTGGTCGGGCGTTTTTTGATTCGTGACAACCGTACCGTCAGGCAAGATGGACCGCTGACCCCGGCGGTGCGCGCGGGCGCCAAATGCTACCATGATGAGGTGGTCGAGGCGCGCCAGGACGCGGTGGTCGTGATTCATCCGCTCACTGACTACCGCCGGGTTTTGCCGATCGACAAGACCGGCGAACTGATCGCGGCAGCGCCTGGATTCCAGCTGGTCATTTCCTACAACCCCGGCTACCAGCACGTTACCAAGGATCTCAAACCGAGCACGCGCCAGCGCTTCGTCGCGCTCGAATTCGCTTTCCCGCCCGCCGAGCGCGAAGTCGACATCATCGTCCATGAAAGCGGTGCGCAGCGCGCCGTCGCGTACGACCTGGTCGCGCTGGCCGGCCGCATCCGTCACCTGGGCGAGCGTGGCCTGGCGGAAGTGCCGAGTCCACGTTTGCTGGTGGCCACAGCGCGCCTGATCGCCAATGGCATTGCCCCGCGCCTGGCCTGTTATGTGGGACTGGTGTCGCCACTGTCGGACGATCCCGGCATGCTGGCGGCGATGCGCGACCTGGTTGATGCGGTGCTGGTCGACTGACCCTTGCCCGCGATACGCCGCTAAGCGACGCCCGCGAATGCGACTGCCTCTTTCTTAAGCTGATCCGCCATGGCCGAACCGGAAGAAATCATCATCGACGCGGCCCGCCACGCGACCGTAATCGTGTCCCGGTTATGGCCACGGGGCCAGTCGGCGGAGGCAAACCGTACTACCCTGCTTTCATGCCGGCACCGCCTGGAGCTATTATTGATTGCTGCGTATGGCCGCCATTTTCAATTGCGCGTGGCGCAACTTCCGCCACCGCAGACTGCGCTGGCGTGGCTGTTCAAGCGCACGGCCAGCCACTTGATCGAACCTTATGCATTGCCGGCCAATGACGGCACCCGAATTTTTCTTCCGCTGCGGCTGGCATCGAGCGATGCTGCCGCGCTGGCGACCTTTCGGGTCATGGCCTTGCAGCAGGCGGGGCGCGCGATCCGCAACGCCACCCCACCCACCATTGCCAATGCGCTGGTGCGTGACCTTTTCTATTTAAACGAAGCTGCAACGGTCGATCATGCACTGGCCAGGGACTTCCCCGGCATCATCCCGGACTTAGTCGCATTGCGCCGCGCAACCATGTCGGAACGGCCGCGCCTCGCGCTGCTCAACCAACCGGAACAGGCAATTGAAGACGTCTATTTGGGCGTGCTGCGCGCATTTCCCGCCGATTTTCCTGCCTCCATGATGTTGACGCCAACGGCTTCCGATTCACTGGCGTGGGCCAGCGCCACGGCACAACAGATGACAACGATCAATATGCAATATCGGGGCCTGCGAAAAGGCCTATGGCTGGGCGCGACCCTGTCGGCACCGGGGCAGCAGCACCTGCAGCCCGGCAGCAAGCCGGCAGCCGATGGGCTAACCAGGCCGCAACGCCAGGCACAACTGGCGCGCCGGCCCGAGGTGCGCGAACCGCGCAAGGATGAAGAGGATTCGCAGGAGCAAGGCATGTGGATGCTGCAAATGGATGATCCCCAGCAGCATGTGGAAGATCCGATGGGCATGCAACGCCCGACCGATCGCGACGACAGCGCAGACCCTGGCGAGCTGGGCGATTCGCTCTCAGAGTTGCCCGAAGCGCGTCTGATTTCGTCGCCTCGGCCGGCCCAGGAAGTATTGCTGTCCGATGATGCTCTGGATCGGCGTGCGAGATGGCAAGCGCCGACGCCAGAGGCGGCCAACGGAATCGCGTATCCGGAATGGGATTACCGCATCCAGGGCTACCATGGTCAGGGCGCGATCGTGCGGATTCAGGCGCCCGCTGCGGGCGACCCGGCGTGGGCCGAATCGGTGCTGCACAAGCGCCATGCACTATTGCAGCAAATCTTGCACCGCTTCGAAGCCTTGCGCCCGCGCCGTGTCCGCCAAGCTCGCCAGGCCGATGGTGATGAGCTCGACATCGGCGCCTACGTGAACGGCTATGCGGAACGGCGCGCCGGCTTGCCGCTGCAAGAACGCTGGTATCAGTCGGTGCGGCCAGCGCGGCGCGATATCGCCATCGCCCTGCTCATCGATATCAGCGGTTCGACCGACGGCTGGGTGACGCAAGACTTGCGTATTATCGATGTTGAAAAAGAAGCGTTGTTGCTGGTCTATCATGCGCTGGTGGCGCTGGGTGATCCGTTTTGCATCCGGGCGTTCTCAGGCGAAGGGCCGAATAACGTGGCGTTGTGGCCCGTGAAAGGGTTTGACGAGGGCCCGGGTAACATGATCGAGCGCCGGATCGCCGCGTTGGAACCGCAGCGCTATACCCGCGCCGGCGCCGCCATCCGCTATACCACGACGCAGCTTTCGGCGTGCCCGGCCCAGCACCGCTTGCTGATCGTGCTATCGGACGGCAAGCCAAACGACGTCGATCATTATGAAGGCCGCTACGGAGTGGAAGACATGCGCCAGGCGGTGCTCGAAGCAACGCTGCAGGCGATTCATCCGTTTTGCCTGACGGTCGATCGCCAGGCGCCCCAGTATCTGGGCAGCGTATTCGGTCCCGGCCGCTACGCCGTGTTGCAGCATCCCGAGCGCCTGCCCAGGGTCTTGCTCGACATCCTCCGGGTCTTGATCAAGACTTGATGCTCAAAGTGCAGACTCCACTTTCGGCTTGCGTGCGATTACGGTCGAGAATCGCTTAATGGTAGAGCCTGGTCCCTCAAACACTTGCAGAGAGCAATACTCAATTTCCCAATCCGCAAACGCATCCTGCAACGCGGACTCAGCAAACAGCGTGTAGCCGTTCCGATCGAACATATCCAAATAGGTGGTTCCCTCAACGAGCACATTGACGGCAGCGATACCACCGGCACGCGTCAGCATTTTGATCCGGTCAAGCCAGGCAAACGCAACGGGCGGAGCAAAAAACATGAGCAGCCCTATGCACAAGACCGTATCGAATTGACCGGTCATTTCGTAAGTAGCCAGATCCCGTAGCTCTGCCGTAATCGGCAGGCCTTCACCGCTCGCGCGCCGGCGAATCGCCTCCACTGCGCTGGCGCTGCCGTCGAGCGCTTGCACATGGCTTCCATTATGCGCTGCAGCGATCGAAAGATTCCCCAGTCCGCACCCCAAGTCCAGGACATCCCCCTTGACGTACGGAAGTATCGCCTGCTCGAACGGATTGAGGATAAATTCGCCCGCCACAATTTGGCGTTTGAATTGGGATTCAAAAAATTGAATGGATCCGCTTACGGTCTCGTGATTCATGGTCAGATGATTAAACCCGAGTTAGTTGGGAAGTTGTACCAGCCACCAAGTAAGCCTGACGAGGCCGCAATAAGATATGCGTAGCACCCGGCAGCGGTGTAGGATGACCAGATGCTCAAAGTGCTCCTTGAATCAATATTGACTTGCCCACAATGTGGCCACAGTGCTCTCGCCACCATGCCGATGGATGCGTGCCAGTTTTTTTATGAGTGCGAGCTCTGCAACACAATTTTACGGCCAAAATCCGGGGATTGCTGTGTCTTTTGTTCGTATGGTTCAGTCAAATGCCCGCCAATCCAAATGCAGCGCGCGTGCTGCAGCGAGCCTGAACATCGCACACCTGATCAAGGAAACTGATGAAATGTAGAGGCGCAATTCCGACGATGCGTTGATCGGGGAAATATTGGTGCTCCATTTGCCCGTGTTTCTCAGACTCCAACGCGAGCAGTCGTCTGCCATACAAGCGATGCGCTCATCTGCAACCAAGCCACCCCTTATGATCTTGGCAATCTCTGCGACCTATTTTTCCGCATCTCCAGTCCGACAGGATGGTGCGCATATCTGGCAAATACTTGCGCACCTCCCTCTTGATCGCCGTCACCGCTCTCGTGCGCTCAGTTGCGTAGCCACTCGCAACCGGATCGGCCGCGATCAAGCGGCGTGACAGTGCCGTTGCGGCATATTGCCAATGCAACGCGCATTTTTTCGTTTTCAGATTACAAACTTGTAATTGACTCGTCATATTCTTGACCGGACGAGCGGCCCATACTGGAACCATGGATTGGCCACAACCACGTCGTCAATTCAAGCCAATGCACTTTAACCGTCCAGGAGCCTATCGTGAAATCAGGAAATTTATCAAAATTTATCACAGTTGGCGTACTGTGCATGGCCGTCGGGTCGGTCGCCTTTGCCAACGACAAGGCGTCCGATGTTTTAGCGGACTACTGCCAGCATGCCAAAACACGCGCTCAAGTGGTCGCCGAACTTAACGAGGCACGGGCACAAGGGCTGTTGAGCTACAGTGAGGCAGATTTCCCTAATATGCCCAAGTTTATATCCACCAAAACGCGGGCTCAAGTGGTCGCGGAACTTAACGAAGCGCGCACACAAGGCTTGTTGAACTACAGCGAAGCCGATTTTCCTCGAATCCCCGAATCCGTTTCCACCACGACGCGCGCGCAAGTGATCGCGAAAACTAACGAAGCGCGGGCACAAGGTTTGTTGAGCTACAGCGAAGCAAATTTTCCTAAAACGCCCATCGTGCCCAACTGCGGATAACGATAATGGTCCGCCAGCGGTGCATCTTTTTTGATGCTTTTTAGTAATTAGTGCTTTGGAAAATGTGTGGTGCCGCACATACAACGGATGTCGCAATGCCTATGCTGGGACGTTGGTCTGCGATTTGGCAATCGTCGGATAATGGCAGCATAACGTCATCAATTAACTTCAATGACCAAACGAACGTCAATCACAAAAGAGGGAACAAAATGCACGCACTAAACAACAGAAATAGTACTCCGCGCCTTGTGCGTCAACTGGTATGCGCGCTCGCCGTAGGGCTCGCCACGTATGCGGTGCCATTTTCGGCCGCCGCGCAA
>JANPCW010000459.1:0-4247 GCA_031431155.1 Janthinobacterium sp.
CAATGGAAAAAACGTTCAAACAGGAAGTGGCATCATTAACGCTGGGGCAGGGCCAGGTATTCCATGGCGAGGGCATCCTCGCGGTGGCCAAGGCGCTGCTGCAATCGGGCGTCAGCTATATCAGCGGTTACCAGGGCGCGCCGGTGTCGCACCTGCTGGACGTGCTGGGCGACGCCAGCGAAATCCTGGACGAACTCGGGATCCATTTCGAGCCCGCCGCCAACGAGGCCGGCGCGTGCGCGGCGCTGGCCGCCTCGATCAGCTATCCGCTGCGCGGCGCGGTCACCTGGAAGTCGATCGTGGGCACCAATGTCGCCTCCGACGCGCTGTCGAACGTCGCTTCGGTGGGGGTCAAAGGCGGCGCGCTGATCGTGCTGGGCGAGGATTACGGCGAGGGCGCCTCGATCATCCAGGAGCGCAGCCACGCGATCGCGATGAAGTCGCAAGTCTGGCTGCTTGACCCGCGCCCGAACTTGCCCACCATCGTCGAGATGGTCGAGCAGGGTTTCCTGCTGTCGGAAGCGAGCAATACACCGGTGATGCTGCAATTGCGGATCCGCGCCTGCCACCTGCACGGCAGCTTCGTGTGCAAGGACAACCGGGCACCGAAGTTTTCACGCAAGAATCAGCTCAAGCAGCCGGTGTTCAATTTCGGCGTGATCCCGCTGCCGCCCTCGAACTACGCGCAGGAAAAGCACAAGGTCGAGGCCCGCCTGCCGGCCGCGCTGAGCTTCATCCGCGAGCACAAGCTGAACGAATTTTTCGACGGCAGCCTGCGCGACGTCGGCCTGATCCTGCAGGGCGGGCTGTACAACACGGTGCTGCGCTCGCTGCAGCAGCTCGGCCTGGCCGATGCGTTCGGCGCCTCGTCGATTCCGCTGTATGTGCTCAATGTGACCTACCCGCTGCTGCCTGAAGAAATCTCCCGCTTTTGCGCCGGCAAGCGCGCGGTGCTGGTGATCGAGGAAGGGCAGCCTAATTTCATCGAAGAGGCGATCAATGCGGCGCTGCGGCGGGCCGACAACAATAATACCTTCGTGATCGGCAAGGACGTGCTGCCGGTGGCCGGCGAATACACGGGCGAAGTGGTGCTGCGCGGCGTGACCCAATTCCTGCAACTGGCGATGCCCGACGGCGTCGATCAGGCATTGCTGGCGCAGCCGGGCGACGCCATCAGCGACACCAAAAAGCAAGCGGCCGCGCTGCTGGGGCAGCCCGTGCCTCCGCGCCCGCCCGGCTTTTGCGTCGGCTGCCCGGAGCGCCCCGTGTTCTCGGCGCTCAAGCTGGTGGAAAAAGAAGTCGGCAAGATCCATATCAGCGCCGATATCGGCTGCCATACCTTTTCGACGCTGGCGCCATTTAGCCTGGGCAACACGGTGGTCGGTTACGGACTCGGGCTGGCTGCCTCCAGCGCGGTGGCGCCGATGTTCGCCAAGCGCGTGGTCAGCATCATGGGCGACGGCGGCTTTTGGCATCAGGGCTTGACTACCGGGATTGCGAATGCGGTATTCCAGAACGATGACAGCGTGCTGGTCATCCTGCAAAACGGCTACAGTTCGGCCACTGGCGCGCAGCAGATTGCGTCGAGCCGCAACGGGGTAGCAATCGGCACCACCACGATCGACATCGAGAAGGTGCTGCGCAGCCTGGGCGTGCAATGGGTGCGCAGCGTGAGCAGCTTCGAGGTCGGCGCGATGCTGGCCACGCTGCGCGAGGCGCTCGCCACGCCGCAGCAGGGCTTGAAAGTGATCATTGCCGACGGCGAATGCCAGCTCGAAAAGCAGCGCCGCGTGCGCTCGGAAAATGCGCACGACCTTGCGGCGGGGCGGCAGGTAGTGCGCAGCCGGTTCGGCATCGATGCCGACCTGTGCAGCGGCGACCGCTCCTGCATCCGGCTGTCCGGCTGCCCGTCGCTGACGATCAAGGACAATCCCGATCCGCTTTGCACCGAGCCAGTTACCACGGTCAACAACAGTTGCGTCGGCTGCGGCACCTGCGGTGAAGTGGCGCACGCTGCAACGCTGTGTCCCTCGTTTTACCAGGCCGAGATCATGCAAAATCCGGGCTGGCTGCATCGCAAACTCGACCGGCTGCGACGCAAGCTGATCGGCCGCCTGCAACGCAGCACCGCTGGAGACGCCGCATGAATGCCAACCTGAACGCCACGTTGCAAACGGCGGCAATGCCGGCGCGTCCGGTCACGATCCTGATCGCAGCGCTGGGAGGCGAGGGCGGCGGCATGCTGGCCGACTGGCTGGTCGCGGCCGCCACCGCCTGCGATTTTCCGGTGCAAAGCACCTCGATCCCTGGCGTCTCGCAACGCACCGGCGCGACTACCTATTACGTTGAAATTTACCCGGTGCCGCAGGCGCAGCTCGGGGCGCGGGTGCCGGTGATGGCGCTCACGCCGACCCCGGGCGCGGTCGACCTGATGGCGGCATCCGAGTTGATCGAAGCCGGGCGCGCGCTGGAAAACGGTTATGTCAGCGCTGGCTGCACCACGTTGGTAGGCTCAAGTCACCGCGTCTATGCCGTGGCCGAAAAAGTGATTCCGGGCGACGGCCGCATCGATAGCGCCAAGCTGCTGGCGGCGCTGCCGCAGCTGGCCAGGCACGCTTTGCTGTTCGACATGGCGCAACTGGCGCAGCAAAGCGGGACCGTGATCAACGCGGTGCTGTTCGGCGCGATGGCCGGCAGCGGCGCGCTACCGCTGCCGCGCGCGGCCTGCGAGCAGGCGATCCGGGCCACCGGCAAGGGGAGCGAGGCCAGCCTGCGCGGCTTTGGGGCCGGCTATGCGCAAGCGGCCGGCGAAGCAAGTCCATCCACAACTCCATGCATCACGGCTGCGCCAACGGTGGCCGAACAACCGGTCGAGCGCGTGCACCGCACCTTTCCGCCCGAAACATTCGCGCTGCTCGATGCCGGTGTCGCGCGCCTGACCGATTACCAGGATGCAGCCTACGCCTCGCTGTACCTGGATCGCCTGGTATCGGTGCTGGCGCTCGATCGCGAAGCGGGCGGTGCGGCCGACGGTTACCGGCTGACCTGCGAAACCGGGCGCCAGCTGGCGCTGTGGATGAGCTATCAAGACGTGATCCGGGTGGCCGACCTGAAAACCCGCGCCAGCCGTTTTGCGCGCGTGCGTGCCGAGACGGGCGCCGGGCCCGATCAACCATTGCAACTGACCGAGTTTCTTAAACCCGGTCTCGATGAAGTGTGCTCGCTGCTGCCGCCGGCGCTGGCGCAGCGGCTGCAGCAGTGGGCGCAAAAGACGGGCAGGGAGAAATCGTTCTCCGTGCCATTGCGACTCAAGACCAGTACGCTGACTGGCTTTCTGCTGTTGCGCGCTGTCAGCCGCCTCAAGCGCTGGCGCAGAAGCACATCGCGCTACCACAGCGAACAAGCGCTGATCGAGCGCTGGCTCGGCGCGCTCAAGCGGCTCGGTTTTGCGGTGCAGGACCTTGGGCTGGCACTCGAAATTGCCGAATGCGCGCGGCTGGTCAAAGGCTACGGCGATACGCACCGCACCGGCGTCGCGCATTTCAAGCGGATCTTCGACACCATCGTCGAAAGCGGCAATGAAACGGATCCGGCCAAACTGACAGCGGCAATCCGGCGCGCCCGCATTGCCGCGCTGGCCAACCCGGATGCCGCACCCGCTCAGCTGGCTGGGGGCGGGATCGGCAAAACCGTATTTTGGCTGGCACGCAAAGATACCGAGGGTGCGGAAACGGCGCGCGGTTGTCACTAAAGGGCAAGATCGTGCATGATCCACTTTTATGAATTTTTCAGAAATCCACAAGGACTCAAATGGACAACATCAGCGACTTCATGACCAGCAATCACCATGCGTGCGACGAGCTGTTTGCCAGCGCCGAGGAATGTGTCGGTAACGGCGACTGGGTTAAGGGCAAGACCGATTTCACGGCGTTTCTGGCGGCGATGAAGCGCCATTTCGCGATGGAGGAAGAAGTCCTGTTCCCCGCGTTTGACAAAAAAACCGGGATGGACATGGGGCCGACCTTCGTGATGCGCTCCGAACACAAGCAGATGAACAAGGTGTTCGACGACATGCAACAGGCGCTGGGCGCGAAAGACAGCGACGGCTATCTCGGCCTGTCCGAAACGCTCCTGATGCTGATGCAGCAGCACAACATGAAGGAAGAACAGATGCTGTACCGCATGATGGATCAGGAACTTGGCGCAGAAACTCCCGCGCTGTTAAAGCAAATCGCCGAATAATGTAG
>JANPCW010000460.1:0-1976 GCA_031431155.1 Janthinobacterium sp.
ATGCCGTGGGCAAAGCTCGGTACCAGGCCGCCGTTCTTGCTGGTCGCTCCCATGTCATCCATCGACTTTAGCGCGCAACTGTCAAACTGGGCGCGCGAGACCCCGGCGCGGGCGGGTATCGAGCCTTTGTTGAGGTTGAACACTTCCTGAAATTCCGGACTCATGATCGCGCTGGATAAGGTCATCTGGGCTTTCTGCTCATCGGCGCCCTTGACCTTGAACATGGTCATCGAGTCAATATTGAACGTGAAGGCCTGGTCGGTTCCCGGCGCCGGCAGGCACAGGAAGTCCTTGCCTGCCTGCTTGCCGGCGGCCGTGAATTCGCCTTTGGCCCAGTCGCCCATGAATTGCATGCCGGCCTTGCCGTTGATGATCATGGCGGTGGCAAGATTCCAGTCGCGTCCGGCAGCGTCCTTATCGATATAGGTCTTGATACGGGCCAATGTTTCAAACGTCTTGACCATGGTCGGGCCGGTCAGGCTGGCCTGGTCGAGTTGCACCAGGGCTTTCTTGTAAAAGGCTGCACCGCCCACGCCAAGCGCGACCGACTCGAACACGGTTGCATCCTGCCATGGCTGGCCGCCATGGGCCACCGCGATCAGGCCGGCTTTCTTGATCTTGTCGGCAGCGGCGAAAAACTCGTCAAAGTTGGTCGGCGCCTTGGCGCCGGCCTTGGCCAGCACTGCCGGATTGACCCACAGCCAGTTGACGCGATGCACGTTCACCGGTGCGGCCACATAATGGCCTTTGTATTTCATGATGTTCGACACCACGGCGGGCAAACTGGCGTCCCATTTTCCTGCGCTTGCCGCTGCGTCGATATTGGCCAGCACGCCTTCCTGGCCCCATTCCTGGATCGAGGGACCCTTGATCTGCGCTGCGGTGGGCGCGCTGCCGGCGATGACTCTCGCTTTGAGCGCCGTCATGGCATTTTCACCGGCGCCGCCGGCCACGGCAAAGTCTTTCCAGGTGATGCCCTTCGCTTCCATCATTTTCTTCAGTTCGGCGACCGATTTGGCTTCACCGCCCGAAGTCCAGTAATGCAGCACTTCCACTTGCGCCGCTTGTACGGACGGGGTGATTGCCAGGATGCTTGCGAGCGCCAAAGCGGCGCGGAGTTGTTGTTTCAGTTTCATGGTGTTTGTCTCCAACAATGATTGTGATTGCTATTATTTTGATCGTGCGATCGTGCCTTAGCCAATTAGAACCAGGCTTCGACTTGAATTCCGACCGAAGTCCCACTGGTCGAGTTGCCGTACACCGGGCCGGAATTGTTGGCTGCATTGACTGCGGCCGTTGCTGCATTATTCCACCGGCCGTAGGAGACAAAGGCGCGCAGTTCCGGACGCGCCCAGTAGCCTTCGCCAATCGTGATGGTAGGCGCCAGGGTGATCTTGGTCAGGCGCGCAGCGTCCGGGCTGGCGTCCGATTTGAGCCTGGTGACGCCGATTTCCCCTTGCAGCTTGAAGTTTTGGGTCAGCGCATAGACCGGACGCGCGCCCACCGTGCTCCAGGTGGACGTGCCGCCCGCATCGGATTTGTCGCGCTGCCACAGGCCGACAAACTCCATGCTGAATTGCTTGGTAGGCTGGATCACGATGTCGTCGAACACGCGCAAACGCGTCACGTCCGAGCCCAGCAGGGTGCTGCCGGAGGAGCCGATCCGTGCGCAGCAGGGGCCGCCAATGCCGGTGCCGACCCCGTACTGCACGCCAAGCGTATTGGCGCCGCCCAGGACGTCTGCCTGGCGATGAAATACCGACAATTGCCAGCCATTGTGGGTGTCGCCTTTGCCTTGGGCGGAGATCAGCGACACGGCGGCGTCGAGCGTGCCGCCCGGATTGACCGGCAACCCTTCGTATATGACATTATGGCGCCATGCGGCAGTCGTGTTGGTCACCTTGCCGGTGAGCGGGTCCAGCACATTCTTGTCGTTGTCCTTGAAGATCGCATAGCTCACTTTGCCCGGCCCGGCA
>JANPCW010000461.1:0-2213 GCA_031431155.1 Janthinobacterium sp.
TGCAAAAGCAGGGCGCGCTGAAGGTGGGCGACCAGGTCGCGGCACAGGTCGACGAGCTGCTGCGGGCCCGCACCATCCGCAACCATTCGGCCACCCATCTGATGCACAAGGCGCTACGCGAAGTGCTGGGTAGCCATGTGGCGCAGAAAGGCTCGCTGGTCGATAGCGAAAAGACCCGTTTCGACTTTAGCCACAATGCGCCCCTGACAGCGGACGAGATCGTCAGAGTCGAAACCATCGTCAACCGCGAGATTCTCGCGAACCAGGCCACGCAGGCGCAACAGATGCCGTTTGACGACGCCGTCAAGCATGGCGCGATGGCCTTGTTCGGCGAGAAATACGGCGATCAAGTGCGCGTGATGGACATCGGCAGTTCGCGCGAGCTGTGCGGCGGCGTTCACGTCGGTCGCACCGGCGATATCGGGCTGTTCAAGATCATCGCGGAAGGCGGCGTCGCTGCCGGCATCCGCCGCCTCGAAGCGGTCACAGGCGAAGGCGCGCTGGCGCTGGTTCAGGGCTTGAACCGCCGCATGAGCGAGGCCGCCGCCGCATTGAAGACCCATCCGGACGAGCTGGCGCAGCGAATTGCGCAGGTGCAGGATCACGTCAAGGCGCTGGAAAAAGAACTGGCCGCGTTAAAATCGAAACTGGCGGCAGGGCAGGGCGAGGAATTGGTGAGCCAGGCCGTCGATGTCAACGGCATCAAGGTGCTCGCCGCCACGCTGGAGGGCGCCGACATCGCGCGCTTGCGCGAGACGATGGACACGCTCAAGGACAAGCTCAAGACCGCCGCCATCGTGCTGGCCAGCGTGGTCGACGGCAAGGTAAGCCTGATCGCAGGCGTGACCGCGGACGCCACGTCCAGAGTCAAAGCCGGCGAGCTGGTCAACTTTGTCGCCCAGCAAGTCGGCGGCAAGGGCGGCGGGCGCCCCGACATGGCGCAGGCAGGCGGTACCGACCCCGCGGGCTTGCCGCAAGCGCTGGCCGGTGTCGTCGCCTGGGTCGGTGAACGCGCCTAGCGCATCGCCACCATGGCCCTAGCGTGAATTGCTTCTTCCTGCAAGGAAAAGCACCTCTCGTTGTGACATTGCAACACGAAATAAAAGATTTTTGTGCGGTGCGTCATTTTTCTGTAATTGGGGTAATATCGAGCGTGAACACAACAAACCAAGTCGGGATATGATGAGCGAAACATTATTTGAGAACGAGATCATGGAAATCCATAAAGAACTCGATGCACGTGGTTTGAATTGCCCATTGCCGATCTTGAAGGCGAAGAAAGCGCTGGCTGAATTGCAAAGCGGGGAAGTGCTGCGCATCATCGCTACCGATCCCGGCTCAGTGCGTGATTTCCAGGCTTTTTGCAAACAGACCGGCAACGATTTGCTGTCGCACACGCAAACCGGTGTCGAATTCGAATTCCTGATGCGGCGCAAATAATATCGGCCGATGAACACCCTACAAACGTTCATCTTGGTGTCTTGGCGCAGCAGCGGTCCGTTCTCATCAGTCGATATCGCCCCTGTAGTTTCCCAAAAAAAAGATGTTGTCGCCTGATATTTAGGCGATTTCTTCTAGTGAAAAATCGCACGATCGTGCTTAAATTCAATGTGATGCGCAAATTTCTCTTATAATCTACGCCACATTGAGTGCGTCATTCTTCTATTTTTCCCAAAGGCAAAGCTATGAAAGTCTTGGTACCCGTCAAACGCGTGGTCGACTATAACGTCAAAGTGCGCGTCAAAAGCGATGGCAGCGGCGTCGATATCGCCAACGTCAAAATGTCGATGAACCCGTTCGATGAGATCGCGCTGGAAGAAGCGATGCGCATGAAGGAAGCGGGCAAGGTCGCTGAAGTGGTCGCGGTCTCGTGCGGCGTCCTGCAATGCCAGGAAACCTTGCGCACGGCGATGGCGATCGGGGCCGACCGCGGCATCCTGGTCGAGACCGCGGAGCAACTCGAACCGCTGGCCGTGGCCAAGCTGCTCAAGGCGGTGGCCGACAAGGAGCAACCGCAACTGATCATCCTGGGCAAGCAGGCGATCGACGACGATTGCAACCAGACCGGCCAGATGCTGGCAGCCTTGCTGGGCTGGCCGCAAGCGACCTTCGCTTCCAAGGTCGTGCTGGAAGAGGGCAAGGTCACCGTGACGCGCGAAGTCGATGGCGGCTCCGAGACGCTGGCGCTGAGCTTGCCTGCGATCATCACCACC
>JANPCW010000462.1:0-2433 GCA_031431155.1 Janthinobacterium sp.
AGGATACCGACCAGCAAGCCACCGATCACGTTGATCACGGTGATCATGATGCCGGCCACGGCATCGCCCCGTACGTACTTGCTGGCGCCGTCCATGGCGCCGTAGAACTCGGCTTCCTGGGCCACTTCGGTACGGCGCTTGCGGGCATCGTTCTCGCCGATCAGGCCGGCGTTCAGGTCGGCGTCGATCGCCATCTGCTTGCCCGGCATGGCGTCCAGCGCGAAGCGCGCACCAACTTCGGCGATCCGGCCGGCGCCCTTGGTGACGACGGTAAAGTTGATGATGGTCAAAATAATGAAGACCACGATACCGACCGTGTAATTGCCGCCGATCAAGAAGTGACCGAACGCTTCGATCACCTTGCCGGCCGCATCGGCCCCGGTATGGCCTTCCGTCAACACGATGCGGGTGGAGGCGACGTTGAGCGACAGGCGCAGCATGGTACTGACCAGCAAGATGGTCGGGAAGGCCATGAAGTCGAGCGGCTTGACCGTGTACAGGCTGGTCAGCAGGACGATCACCGCCAGCGCGATATTGAAGGTGAAGAAGATGTCGAGGATGAAAGCCGGCAGCGGCAAGATCATCATCGCCAGCAGCATCACGATGATGATAGGCGCGGCCAAGCCGTTCGACTTGCCGCCGCCCAGGCCGCTTAACCAGGCCGGAAGTCTGAGGCCGTTCATGGTGTTCCCTTATTTTGATCTGGCTTGGCTGCTTGCGATGCCGGATTGAGCGGATCGAGTTCGGGCGGCACCGCAAGCTTGGTGGGCCGCTCCGGACGGTTGCCGCCGCTCTTGCTAAACGAGCGCAACTGGAATACGTAGGCCAGCACTTCGGCCACCGCCGCGTACAGCGCTTCCGGGATTTCGTCGCCGATCTCGGTATGCTTGTGCAGCGCGCGGGCCAGGGCTGGCGCTTCCAGCATCGCCACCTTGTTCTCTTGCGCGAGGGCGCGGATCCTAGCGGCCACCTCGCCGCTACCTTTGGCCACCACCTGGGGCGCACCGCGCGCACCATCGGCATATTTCAGGGCCACTGCGTAGTGGGTCGGGTTGGTCACCACCACGTCGGCCGTCGGCACCGCGGCCATCATCCGGCGGCGCGCCATTTCGCGCTGCAGTTGGCGAATCTTGGCCTTGATTTGCGGATTTCCATCCGACTCTTTGGCCTCCTGAATCACTTCCTGGCGCGTCATCTTCAGTTTGTTGGCGTAGTGCCACACCTGGAACGGTCCGTCGATGGCGGCGATGAAGCCTAGCCCGCCCACGATGTACAGAAAAGTGCTGCCCAGCAGATCGACCAGATGGGCGCTGCCGGCGCGCAGCGGCTCGACCGCCAGGCCAAGCACCGCGTCTTTTTCGTTTGTAACCACGAACCAGGCCACGCAAGCGACCACCACGGTCTTGCCGATCGCCTTGAGCAGTTCGACCAGCGCATTGACGGAAAACATATTGCCCAAGCCCTTGATCGGGTTGAGCTTGAGAAAATTGGGAGTGAATGCCTTGGCGCTGAACAGCCAACCGCCGATCAGCAGGGGCGACGCCAGCGCCACCAGCATGACGGCAATCGCCAGCGGCAGGCAGGCCAACAGGACGCTGCCGATATCGTGCGCAACGCGATTGATCAATACGTCAGCGTTGAACACCTGTTCGCGGTCCAGCGCCAAGCCTGACACCAGGGCCGCATTCAATTGGCGCACCACGCCCTCACCGGCAAACCAGAGTCCGGCGCCGGCGGTCATCAGTACGGTAAATGTGGCCAATTCGCGCGAGCGCGGCACGTCGCCTTCTTCGCGTGCCTGCTCAAGGCGCTTGGAAGAGGCCGGTTCGGTCTTCTCGGCGTCGCTGTCTTCTGCCATCGTCACTCCAGTTATCGGCCCGCCGCGCGCTCGAATCGCGCAAGACGGGCTGGGCAAGTGACATTATTGGCGACAATGCGGATCGGTCATCGCTGGAACAGGCAGGGAAATTCCAGCCTGTTCGGTTTTACTTAGGAGAAACTACACGTGCAAGCGTATTGGCCAGCGCTGGACGCTGCTTCCTGGCCTCGCTTTGCTTGACGAGCTGATCGATCGCGCCAAAAACCGACTTCCCGTCAAGGCCCAGCATGTCAATCTTGATGCTGTCGCCAAACAGCATGAATGGCGTGCTCGCCACGCCGTCGGCAAGCATTTCCTGGCAGCGCTTTTCGGCGATACAGGCGTATCCTTGGCTGGCATCCTGGTTCGATACCGGGCCCGAGGCGACGATGGTGCCGGCGCGCGCGTTGCGGGTCTTGGTCAAATGGGACAGCAATTGCGGGAAGTTGAACGCCATGTCGAGCCCTGCATGCGGTTGCCCGACCAGCTTGCCGTTCCAGACCGAGCGCAGCGGCAACTGGACTTTGCCATCCTTCCAGGCCTCGCCCAACTCGTCCAGCGTGACCGCCACCGGC
>JANPCW010000463.1:0-2786 GCA_031431155.1 Janthinobacterium sp.
CCAGAATGAACATCACGCCAATTTGCGCTTCCTGCACTTCAGGCCAGCGTTTTTCAGTCCAGGTCAACAGCAATGCGCCGAGCAGCGCCGCAATCCCGGCCGCCACTTGCACGGCCCAGCCCTGTGGATCGAGGTCCCCTGAACCTGCAATGATCACGCCCAAGGCGGCAATCTGGGCAATCGCCAAATCAATGAAGACGATGCCTCGCTTCAGCACTTGCGCGCCGAGCGGGATGTGGGTCAGCAGTACCAGCAGGCCGGCCAGGAAAGCGGGCAGGATGATCAAGAAATCTGGCGATTCCAGGTTCATTTCGCCGCTGCCAGTAAGCGTTGCACAGTAACGTCGAACAGGCTGAACAGGTCGCGCGTCTGATCGTCGGCGCCCACCGAAAACGGCAGCACGACGGCAGGAATGTGCGCATGGTCGGACAGCCATTGCGAAGCGCGCCCATCCTGATAAGCAGCGCGCAGCACCATCTTGGCCGGCTTGGCCTGAAGTTGGCTCAGCAATTGCGACAGATGTGCGGCGCTCGGTTCGACCCCGGGCTTGGGTTCAAGAGTGCCGACCTGGCGCAAGCCAAGCCAGTTCATCAGGTACTCCATGTTCTTGTGATGTTCGACCACGGACACCGATTTGAGCGGCGCAGCCTGCTGTTCCCATTTCAAGATCGCAGCCGACCAGCGCGCCGCGAAGTCCTTGTGGCGCGCCTGATACACAGCGGCGTTGGCCGGATCGATCTCGGCCAGGCGCTTGGCCAGCGCCACCGCCACCGCGGCGATATTGTGCGGATTTTGTTGGATGTGCGGATTGCCGGCCGCATGCACATCGCCTTCGCTGCGGTCGAGCTTGGCTGACACGTCAAGTCGCTTGGCATAGTTGCCTGCCTCAAAATTACCGGGCTGGCCAGCCGCGATTTTCGCGTTGCCCGATTGCTGCACCAACACCGGCAGCCAGCCCACTTCCAACTCCAGCCCGGTGCATACTAATAGATCGGCATTGCGGGTGCGCGCGATCAGGCTGGGGCGCGCCTCGACCCGGTGCGGATCCTGCAAGGCCGTGGTGGCGCTGGAAACCTTCACTTTATCGCCACCCAGTTCCCGGGTCAGCGCTTCCCATTCAGGCTCGCAAGCGAAGACATTGATTGCTGCGTGCGACGAGGCGCTGGCCAGTCCAGCGGCGATGGTAAACATGGCCGCGGTCAGGTGTCTGCGTTTGAGTAGCTTGTTCATCATTGCTCCTTAGAATGCGTGGGCCGCGTGCGTGCCCAGGCTCATGATGTATTGGAGGAAAATCTGATTGTCGACGGCATCAGGCCTGGATTTGTCGCGCGCCAATTGCAGGCGCAAGCGCGAGAATTCCGATGGGCTGTAATCGAGCATCAAGCTCGCTTTCGAGGGCGAGTAGGCGGCCAGGATCGGAAAGCTGGCTACGCTCGATGCGCCGTTGCTGAACCGGCCGCTCGCTAAGTGGTCATAGCGCAAACCGGTGCGCCAGTTCGGCATGAACTGATAGACCGCCTGCAGGTACCAGCCGGTTTGTTGCTTGTCATAGCTGACGCTGTCCGCGTCCGACGTCAGGGTGCCGTTTTCCTTGCGTTGAAAGTATTCACCTTGCAGCTTGAAATTTTGCTGGGTCGAGTTGCCGTTTGGCGCCCACTTGTAAATCGCATCGGCGATCCAGGTGGCCGATCTGCCGCTGAATGCGTTGCTCACGCCGGCATCGTCGTAACGACGGTCGGTGGCCGAACTGCGCAGATACGACAGGCCGGCACGCCAACTGCCGGAGTCACCGATATCGTCACCGACATGGGCGAATACGGTGCCAGCGCCAAAGCCGTTCTTGTTGCGCTCGCTCCCCGGGAAGCTGGCGCCATTTCCAGCTCGATGCCCAACTCAACGAAGCGATCGGTCGGCAGCAGCCATTTTGCCTGGACCCCGTCCGGCCGATACTGACCGCCGAAGAATGCCTGGTACGCCAGCGGCGCATCGACAAAGTCCCAAGTGTGGGCATGCTGGTTATTGAGGTAGCCAACCGAGGACAGGAAGCGCCCGGCCTTGGCGTTGAACCCGTTCAACAGGGTGCGCGTCTGGATGAATGCTTCTTCCACCCCAGCTTCGTTGTCGCCGGAAAGAGCGAACGTCAGCTGACCCGAGAACATTGGATCGATATTGGCTGAGAGCGTCAGCTCCGATTCGCCCAGGTTGAAGCTGCGCTTGCCGGGGCCGACTTCGCCACCGCTCGGAATAAATCCCTGCAGACGGTACCGGGCCGGATCTTGCGACAGATTTGACATGGTGCCGCCCAGGACCAGCGCAATATTCGGATTGAATGCGTTCGACGCGGTGCGCGCAGCCGCGATTGGTACATCAGGCGCCGCAGGCGCGGCCAGCGTTGCCGGCTCAGCGGCCACTTGCGCCTGCTGCAAGCGTTGCTCCAATGCCTGCAAACGCGCTTCATAAGCGTCCTTCATGGTACGGATCTGTTCGCGGATTTCGGCCAATTCCTGGACGTTCGCGGCCGATGCGGAGTATGGCAAGGAGCAGGCGGCAGCCAGCGCCGTCATTAAAACGGTGGTTCTAGACATGAGGTTATCCTGTGCTGGAGAACTAGAAGAGCCCGCGCATGCGACAAGGCGCAAGGCGCAAGGGCACGGCTCAGTACGGAGTCGACGCTAGGCGAGCGCCGGCGGGGCACGGGAATGGAAGACGCAGACTGTCCGCAGGCAACCAGACTGCGAGGCTACAGATGCAAGGATCGGGGCAATCGAGCGCTCGGCGCGGATGAC
>JANPCW010000464.1:0-1927 GCA_031431155.1 Janthinobacterium sp.
CCCTTTAAATTTGCGATCGCCCCGTCCAAATTCAACATAGTCAAGAATGCGGCATAGTTGCCGCTATGCCGCTAGCAGCATAGCTACAAGACCCGACTGGTGCCGGTAGGAGCCGACCTGAAGATGATGCTGGCTCAGTATCTGACCCACCGCAACAAAAGCCAGCCACTTACCCCCGATGCCCCGTTTCTGCTGACTCAGCGGGGGAAACGCCTTTCGCGCGCGGCCGCAGAATACACCTTCCGACACTTGTGCAATCAGGCAGGGGTGCGGCGTGATGATCACTCCCGCTATCAGCCGAGGCTGCATGATCTTCGACATGCCTTCGCCGTGACCCGACTGGTTTCATGGTACCGAGAGGGAGCTGATGTACAGCGCTTGTTGCCCCAATTGGCAACTTACCTTGGACATGTTCATATCGCCGCCACGCAACACTATTTGACCATGACTCCTGAGTTGCTTCGGGAAGCGAGTTTGCGTTTTGAACACTTTGCACTGGGAGGGAATGAGCATGCGTGATACGACTCTTCTCGGACCGTGGATTCGACGTTTCCTGCTTGAATATCTGATTGACGAGCGAAATCTCGCCCGCAATACCCAGCAGGGCTATCGTGATACGCTGCGCCAGCTCATTCCCTTCGTATCGGATCAGATGCATAAACCGGTCGATCGGCTTACTGTGATCGATGTGTCGGCCCAGCTCATTCGTGATTTCTTATTGCAAGTTGAGACGGTGCGTGGCTGCAGTATTTCGACACGTAATCAACGGCTCGCTTGCATTCATGCGCTGGCCAGTTTCGTCGGCGGGCATAGCCCCGAGCATATCGACTGGTGCACGCAAGTACGCTGTGTTCCCTTCAAGAAGACCACAAGGGCAAGTGTGCCGTACTTGGACAAACCAGAGATTGATGCACTGTTGGCCTGCCCGGACCGCAACACAGCGCAAGGCCGCCGCGACTATGCGCTGCTACTGTTTCTCTACAACTCCGGCGCAAGGGCTGACGAGGCGGCGCACCTGACGATCGGCAATGTCGATTTCCATTCCCACAGTGTCCGTCTTGTGGGTAAGGGACGCAAACAGCGCTTGTGCCCGCTGTGGCCTGGCACCGTCACTGAATTGTCCGCTCTCGTTGCTCAGCGACCGCTGCACGAATATGTGTTCATCAACCGTTGCGGACGACCAATAACACGCTTCGGCATTTATGCGTTGGTGGAACGTAATGCAGAAAAAATCAAAGCCGAGATGCCGTCCTTGGCTGCCAAGCGTGTCAGTCCACACAGCATTAGGCACGCGACGGCGACGCACTTGCTGCGCGCTGGTGTGGATATCAATACGGTACGTGCATGGCTCGGACACGTTTCTGTTGATACGACCAACATTTATGCGGAGATCGATTTGGAAGGAAAGGCGCACGCATTGGCCAAGTGCGAAATCAAGGGGGCAAAATCTGCCAGGAAGCGTTGGGCCGATGATCCTGAACTGATGGCATTTTTGCGGTCCTTGTAGCGAAAATTTATGTGGTGCTCAATTTTCCCAGGTCATAGGGGCCGCGCGCCGGGCGCCACATTTATTTCAAGGCCACATTTCGCAAAAAATGTGGTGCACCACATTTTGTGCGTCAATTGCGCACGCCGGGATCTGTGCGGGGGGCGCCGAGAAATCGGCGTCCCTACCGCGACGCACATGGCCACACCCTGCTCATTGGTTGACTGGTCAGGCCCCCTTGCCATGTCAGCGACAGCCTGGTATTGCTCGCAGTCGTACTGGAACAGCAAACCGAGCTGCAGCCCACCCACATCATGACCGACACGGGCGCTTATACGGATATCATCTTAGGCCTGTTCAGGTTGCTGGGATATCGCTTCAGTCCGCGCTTGGCCGATGTCGGCGGCACGCCGTTTTGGCGCATCGATCCCGATGCCGACT
>JANPCW010000465.1:0-2153 GCA_031431155.1 Janthinobacterium sp.
GTCTCGTCGATGCCAAGGAGGTTGGGCTTGGGTCCGATGAAAGACACCAGCGACATCACCATCGCTTCGCGGATCGGGTCGATCGGCGGGTTGGTCACCTGGGCGAACAGCTGCTTGAAGTAATTGTAGAGCGGCTTGAGCTTGTTCGACATCACGGCCAGCGGCGAATCGTTGCCCATCGAGCCGGTCGCTTCTTCGCCCGTGAGCGCCATCGGCAGCATCAGGAACTTGAGGTCTTCCTGGGTATAGCCGAATGCCTGCTGCCGGTCGAGCACCGATGCGACCGTCTTTTCGCCGCGCGCCGATGCGCCAGCCGCGGCCACATGCTTGCTGCGGTTGCGCGCCAGCTGGCTTTCGGCCAGCTTGATGTCGCCCAGCTTGATGCGCACCGACTTGATCCAAGCCTTGTACGGCTTGGCATTGCTGTACATATCCTTCAATTCCTTGTCGTCGATGATGCGGCCCGCTTCCAGGTCGATCAAGAACATCTTGCCCGGCTGCAAGCGCCATTTCTGGATGATCTTCGATTCCGGAATCGGCAACACGCCCGATTCGGACGCCATCACCACCAGATCGTCATCGGTGACGATGTAGCGCGCGGGGCGCAAGCCGTTGCGGTCCAGCGTGCCGCCGATGTGGCGCCCGTCGGTGAATGCCATCGCGGCCGGGCCGTCCCACGGCTCCATCATCGCCGCGTGGTATTCATAGAAGGCGCGCCGGTTCTCGTCCATCGTCGCATGGTTTTCCCACGCTTCAGGGATCATCATCATCATGGCCTGGGCGATCGGGTAGCCGGCCATCAGCAGCAGTTCGAGCGCGTTGTCGAAGCAGGCGGTGTCGGACTGGCCTTCGTAGATCAGCGGGAACAGCTTTTTCAAATCGTCGCCCAGCACGGCCGATTTCATCACCCCTTCGCGCGCGCGCATCCAGTTGAAATTGCCCTTGACCGTGTTGATCTCGCCGTTATGGGCGATCAGGCGGTACGGGTGGGCCAGCGGCCACTCGGGGAAGGTGTTGGTGGAAAAACGCTGATGCACCAGCGCCAGCGCCGAGATGCAGCGCGCATCCTGCAAGTCCTTGTAATAGACGCCGACCTGGTCGGCCAGCAGCAAGCCTTTGTAGACGATGGTGCGGGCCGACATCGACGGCACGAAAAATTCCTTGCCGTGCAGCAGCTGCAGGGCCTGGATCGCGTGGCCCGACGACTTGCGGATCACGTACAGCTTGCGCTCGAGCGCATCGGTGACCATGATATCGGGGCCGCGCCCGATGAAAATCTGGCGGATCACCGGCTCGCGTTCGCGCACGGTGGGCGACATCGGCATCTCGCAGTCGATCGGCACATCGCGCCAGCCGAGAATGACCTGGCCCTCGATCCGCACGGCACGCTCGATTTCCTGCTCGCAAGCGATGCGCGAGGCATTCTCCTTGGGCAAGAACACCATGCCAACGCCGTATTCGCCCGGAGGCGGCAGCTCGACGCCCTGGCGCGCCATTTCGTCGCGGAAGAACTGGTCCGGCACCTGGATCAGGATCCCGGCCCCATCGCCCATCAATTTATCGGCGCCGACTGCGCCCCGGTGGTCCAGGTTCTTCAGGATCAGCAGACCCTGCTCGATGATCGAGTGGCTCTTATTGCCCTTGATGTGGGCAATGAACCCGACGCCACAGGCATCGTGTTCATTGGCTGGGTCATACAATCCTTGAGCAATCATGAGCTATCTCCACCGCTTTTTGAGTTCGAAGCCTGAGAATAGTGCAATGCACAAATTTTTTCAACAAGAACAATTGGGGTCAGAGTCAAATTAAAAGCAACTTTACCTTGGAATAACTTAAATGGGGACAGAGTAATTTGATCCAAATTTCGGCTTGAGCGCGCCTCTATCAGCCTAGGATTTCTTGAAAGGCCGCCCACGCTTGGCAGGCAAGATCCGGCGATGCATCGTTTGTTGGAGATCGGACTTGTAGCGGTCGGAACCAAGCGGCCAGCCCTTCAAAACGGCTTGGTTGATGCTATCGAGCTCGGCGCGCGTCAGTGCCTGGCGGACCAATTCGATATAGGCAGCCTCGCGCTGAAATGGCGTATTGCCTAGCGCCCAGTACAGCGGATGATCCGTGATCAATGGATCCGACTTGACGCCCGCGTGATGCGG
>JANPCW010000466.1:0-4714 GCA_031431155.1 Janthinobacterium sp.
AGTAACCGACTCTCAACAAGTTTCTGATTTCCTCAAGGAAATATGTTAGATTGGTTAATCTGACATAGCGGTCCCGGCAGCGTCCTTGCCCCGTTGAATCCCTAAGGCCCCCCATGACAAAAATTGGAATGAGACTGATCCTATCCATCATAATCGGCGCGACCCTGGCGGCATGTGCCACGGCGCCGGTCCAGCAGTCTGGCGCCTTGCTGCGGCAGTCCCACGGTTATGTTGTCGCTGCGCTCCCGCGCATGATGGGTGTCGAGACACCAAATGTGACGCTGCGCTCGATCTCGAACGGTGACGAATTCGAGCTGACGCCGACGCCGACAAACAGCGAAGTGCTCGGGCTGTGGGTGCCGCCAGGCGCTTACGAAATCATGGAAATGGTGACGTTCAAAAAAGGTTCGTACACGCCGATCGATGTACAAGCCGGCAAAGTCACGGACCTGGGCGGCCTGGCGTGGGCCAGTGTCGGGGGCAGGGAACGCGTACTCCTGCCGCTGAGGCACAAGGACATTGCCGGCGCCATCACTGCCGCCACTGACCCAATCAAGGAGTTCGTGTCGGGCCAGCGCATTGAGTGGAACCCGCCTTTGCCACCGAGGCCGCTGGAGATCCCCTTGTCGGGACCAAATATGGGCCTGCTGGTCGCCCTGATGCAAACCTACGCCGAAGAGGTGAACAAACCGCCCCTGCGCACGCAACTGCTGGCAGCGAAAAGCCTTGAAGCCTTCACGAAATTGCTTGTCTCGGCGGCGGCGCCCATCGTGGGCGAGTCCAGCGTTGGCGAAGGCGGCGCATTGTATGTAGGGTCTAACTTTGGTCAACTGAGAAGGCGTGATGCCGCCGGAACCTGGCGTTCGATCGACACCGGCACGGTTTCCCCGATCACTGCAGTCGAGGCGGCAGGAAAGCGGATTGTCGTTGGCACGCACGACGGCATCCTGCTCACCAGTGCGGACAACGCCCAGACGTGGAAGCGCTTGCATCGCTTCGACGCCAAGGAAACGGTATTGAGCATTCACCTCGCCGGCAGCCAGTACCTTGTCCTGACCGGCAAGTTCGTCGGAACAGCGTTGGGAACGCAGGCCATTATTGAGAGCCTGCAGGTGTATGCGCTCGATCTGCAAGCCCAGGCGCAGCCAAAGCTGATTCGAAAAATCGATCTGCCCACGAAGGTAGCCTGGTTCCGCATTTACGCCCTCCGCGGAAGCCTTGCAGACAAGTACTACCTGGTGAATACGATTGAGCGAGTGGATCGATTCGATACTGCTGCACTCACATGGCAGAAACTGACGCCGCCGCACGACGTAACCCATCTTCGGACCGCGAACGGGGGCTCTGTCATTACTGCCTTTAAGGCCCAGGGTGGCTTCTCGAAGCTCAGCATGTCGACCGATTTCGGCAACACCTGGAGCCCGCTGGAGACCCCGCCATACGCCGTGAATGATATTCAGATGGAGTCGCCGGTGTCAGGCTCTGCTTCGCGCGTGGAAATGAGCGCATTTTCCTCGGCCTTGCAATTTACCCAGTACGATCCGGCATCCAAGTCATGGAAGGTCACATGGACTGCCCCGCAGGCGGCGTGCGCAAGAACCATTCGCGACGCCAGCGGCAAGGAACAGTTTTGCGTGTCTCCAGGCGGGAGTATTTTTCGCTTGGGCAACGGCAAGCTGGTTCCCGAGTTTCTCGCCGATTAGATCGATTTTCCTTTAACTGCTTGCGCCCGCCAGTCGGGCTGCCTGATTCCAGACGGTGCCGGCCGGCGGCTCTGACCCGCATCAGCAATGCCCCTCGTCTTATCAACCACTGTCAAAATCTAATGTATGTGCATCGCAATTGGGGGGCGGTCACGCTGTACCGCTTATTGGCGCGTCCGATGTCGCCGTCGCTGCCAAGAGCGAGTGGGAAATCATCTCCACGGAAATTTCCAGGGTAAGCGGCCAGCCGCCCCACCTTCCATCCAAGCTTAAGGCTGTGTAGAGTTTGCGAACGGTAGCAGTGAGTCGATCCTGCTGTTGGGGCAAGTTGAGAGTTGTTCGAGGGTGACGGCCAGCCAGCGTGCAGGATCGAGTCCATTGAGCTTGGCAGTGGCAAACAGGCTCTGGATTGTTGTCGCCGACCGAAAACTGACCATCAAAGGCATAAGCGCCGATCCAAAATTGACCAGGGTGTTCCACTGACCCGCTGAAATATTCAGCAGGAGGCAAAGGTGATCACCATGGTGTTGGACTAAGCCGCTGTGCGGCGGGTGGCCACCGGCAGTTTTTTGTATTCTGGACAAAGTGCAAGGAATTGATGATCAATGGGATAAAGTGCAAGAATATCGTCGTCGCTATCCCGTTTTCCGGGCCGAATCCTGCCGTTCAACACGGTAAAGCGCCAAAATATCGTTCTCTCGTTGTGCAAATATATGCCTTCGGTCTCAATGATTTCGCGTTTTGCGGACTCCAAATTTCTGTTCTGTGCTACCCATGTGCTACCGACTAGAAACATTAGACGGGCATATAAAATGAATGCGACCCCAAGGGTCAATTCCATTTGGTAAGGTATGGTCGTTTTTTTGATTTTCCTGGTGAGGGAAGTCAATGGACTTGAAGGGCCGCCCCTGCTTTATCCAAAGCGCACCGGTTCAGGAATCCGATTTTTTTCTGACGACCACGGTTCCTGCCAACTTGTCGTGCCAACCCTGCTTTTTGCCATCTAATCCTACCCAGACCAGGCCAAGAAAGAAAGGAAGCATGGAAACGAAATAGCCGAGATATCGGCCTATATGTTGTCCCAGGCTTGGTGCGCCGCCCGAGCTGGCATCGACGATCTTCGCACCAATGGCCATCTTCCCTGGCGTTGCGTGCTGAGTAGTCCAAAAGGCGATGACGGCAACGGCAGGCAAGATGTACGAAATAATGAAGTCGGCTGGCCCCTGAAGCGCTCCGGGCAATGAAAAATAATTCTTGCCATAGATTGCCATCAAGATCGGTGCCGTGACAGCCAACATCAGTACGTATCGATGATGCTCGCCCAGACTCTCGGCCAAAATCCAACGTACTCGAGCTCAACAAGCTCATCCATTTTTCGCTCCTTTAGGTGCAACCCAATCAAAGTGCCGGCGCATGCGGCACTAGTCAATTAATCAACCATCACATCATTGCACAAATAGTTGCAGGCCTGCAACCAGCTTCGGGCTAGAACAATGCCACATCAGAAAAGCGCATCTTTCACCTGATCGGCGGCTGACCCTTAAACCCGCCCTAGTTCCTTGTTATTCAGTAAAAAAAGCGGTTTCCGCCCGGGCATTGGTAGTTATACGCATGCAATTATATTTGCTTGAAGGTCTTTATTAATTTTTTGCCACGGTCAACCGAATATCTGCAACCGGCGTTTTTTTCATACCGCGTCATGCGGATTGTGAAACCTTGACCATTCAAAGGATAGAACATGAAAAAGCTACTCAGCATTGCTGCACTCATCTTGGCGTTCACGCCAGTCGCACAAGCGCAAAACACCCCCGAAGCATTGGCTGGTCATCCGGACGCCCGTAACGACCGGTCTATGGCAACACAAGACCGTGGGACCATCGGGCCTCAACGCCATGCGGGTGCCAAAAAAGTGCGTCATGGCATGCGTCACCGTCAGGCGAAGAAAGATCAGCGCATTCCAAAGCAGCAACCACCATCACCAGCTTCATAATGCAGCGTAATTTGCCGTAAGTGCACCGGCCAGAATGCGTGCTTAAGAGACGAGCAGACGAGCAGACGAGCAGACGGGCCGGCGCACCCCAGTAAGCCAGGCAACTTCTACGCTGGCTTGTTTTTTGTCGGCCAAGAAATTGATGCAAAGCAACTAAATTTTAAAAAGGAAAAGACCATGAGCTTGTTTTTGCGATCGCTGGTCCTGAATGCCGGATTTCTGTTGTCCTCCCATGGCTTCGCTCAAACGTCTGCTGCCACTCCTCCTGCAAAGCCGACGGCGTCGGCGTCCGCTCCCGTAGTGACGAAGGGTGTCATGGTGGCAAATCCTATGGCTCCTACGACGGCGGGAACGATGATGGCCCCGGCGAAGACGGCAACAAAGTCCACGAACACAATGCCGGCGACGGCAGTGCCAGGCGGCGGTGACGGCAAGGTATGGGTGAACACTAAGTCGAACGTGTATCACTGCGCTGGTACGAAATATTATGGAAAGACCAAAGCTGGCGAATACATGACTGAAGCCGACGCCAAGGCCAAGGGCAAGCATGCGAATAACAAGAAAGCCTGTTCGTAATTTCGACTCTCGGTTTCGTCGCACGATTGCGACTGCTACGGGCAAATGAACGTGAGCGAGCGTTCGCGGTGGAATCCGGAATCTTGTCTAAACGGGTTTCGTTCAAGCCTGCATCCACGGCGCCCCAGCGTCAAAACGCCGAAATTCACGACAAACATCGTATCTTGCGCAGCGCGACGGTGAACATCGCGGCGTCCAGCGTACCGGCCAACTGCCGGTTGGCCAGCAGCTCGCGGTAGCGCGCCAGCGCGCTCTGTGCTGGCGCCGAACCGTCATTCTCCCACGATACGAAAAGTTAATTTCGCATCGTGGGATATGGGTGCGGAGAAAATCATGAAATTCATCCGGTTTTTTGAAAACATATTTCACATTGCAAAAAATAATGTATAAGCCATTGAAAATAAACGAATTAATTTAAGTTATATGTCTTATATAAGACCTAGCG
>JANPCW010000467.1:0-4190 GCA_031431155.1 Janthinobacterium sp.
GGTCATCGGCGCTCATCCGCCCTATTAACCTACGCCAGATACGTATCACGATCGCGCAACTCGGCGAAATTTTCCAGGTTCCCAATCTTGACCACGACCGGGTTCAAGGTCGCCTGGGTTTGCACCGAGCGCCAGGCGAACAGCCATTCGTGCTCGTTCGCATCGGCGCTGGTCTTGCTGAAAGCGGCGCCAAGGGCGGCACGCACGCCGTATTCGACAACGCCGTCGATCCCGGCCCAGCTTGGTAATGCACGCTGCACGGCGCGATGCAAGCGCTCGCCGAATTCTTCCGTATTGTGAATGATCAGGCAGCTGTCGGCCGGTTCGAACTGGGCAAACAGGGACTTGTCCCAGACCGTTGAAAAGCTCAGTGTCAGACAATTGGATGCGGGAACCAGGCGAAATTGGCCCAGGGTCAGGGCCAGCTCTAACTCCGCGCGCGGCGCGTAACGGTACAGGGTTGGTGGGCGTTGGTAGTCGTGCATGGCGTACTCAATTCATCAAGATGCGGTCCGACCGGGGGTTTGCCCCGGCCTAGGATCTGGGGCGGGAATAGCGGCGCGCGCGCAGGCTGTGCGACGCGATGAAAATTTCGCTGAGCAGGTAGACGAAACTGCCGATCAGCGTCAGCATGCCGAGCACGAAAAACGCCGCGATGTATTTGTCCAATGCCAGGTTAAGCGTGTCGCCGATGAACAACATGGCAATCACCAGGCAAACCAGCAAACCGCAGGCCGTGCTCAGTGTAATGGCGTAGTTGATCAGGTGCGAACGACGGTATAGCGTATCGAGCTCTTCCATATAGCCGGCATTGGGGCCGCCGTCGAGCCGGTCTTCGAGCAGGCGCGAACGGTCGATGATGCGCGCCAGCCGGTTGGTCAGCACCAGCAAATTGGTGCCCACGCCGGTGACGAGAAACACCGGCGCGATCGCCAGTTGAATGATGTGGCCGATGTCGCCGATATGAAGGGTCATGAATTGCTCTGAGGTAGTAACTGCGTCCAGCTTGCACAGGCGCTAGTGTAGCAGCCAATGCGCAAGTGCTGCTTGGCTACTCAAAGTTGCGACTACGCTTGAACTGTTCGGTGGCCGCCACCAGCGCACGCGCGGTCCCGATTTCCAGCGCAGCATGGCCGGCGTCGGGGATCAGCTTCAGTTTCGCGCCCGGCCAGGCCTGATGCAGGCGGTATGCCGCGAGCGGCGGGCAGATCACGTCGTAGCGTCCCTGCACGAGCACGGCCGGCAGGTGCGCGATGAGGCCGATATTCTTGATCAATTGGTCGTCCGCGAAAAAGCCCCGGTTGGCCATGTAGTGCGACTCGAGCCGGCCCACGCCTAAGTCGAGCGTATCGGACGGCGTCTCCTCTTCCTGCGGCAACAGAAACACGCGGCGGCCTTCGAACCGGCTCCAGCTGCGCGCGGCAGGCCAGTAGACGGCGGGGTCGTCGCACAGCAAGCGCGCGCTATAGGCGGCGAGCAGGTCGGCGCGCTCGGCCTCGGGGATCGGCGCGACAAACTCGTCGTACAGCTCGGGATAGAACCAGCGGACCCCCTTCAAGAACCAGTCGATTTCGGGCGCCGTGCATAAAAAAATGCCGCGCAGAATGAATCCCAGGCAGTTCTCGGGATGGGCCTGCCCATAAGCGAGCGCCAGGGTCGAGCCCCAGGAACCGCCGAACACCAGCCATTGCTCGATGCCGAACAAGGCGCGCAGGCGTTCGATGTCGGCGATCAGAAGCTCAGTGGTATTGTTGCGCCATTCACCGAGCGGAGTCGACTTGCCGGCGCCGCGCTGATCGAACAGGATCACGCGGTAATGTGCGGGATCGAAAAAGCGCCGGTGCTGGGGCGACAGACCGGCGCCGGGACCGCCGTGCAAAAACAGTACCGGCTGGCCTTTCGGATTACCGCACTCTTCCCAATACAGCGTGTGCAGCTGGTCGACCTGCAGCATCCCGTGCCGGTGCGGTGCCAGCGGCGGAAACAGCGACGTCATTGGATCGGACATGGCTATCCTTTGTGGGCCGAAAATGAGATTGTAATGAAAAAAGCACTACCCGCGGGCAGTGCTTTCGAAACGTCGATACCGGCCCGACGTTTTTCTGCTTATGACATATGCTGGCCGCCGTTAATGGCGATATTGGCGCCGGTCACGAATGCGGCTTCGTCCGAGGACAGGTATGCTACCAGGCCGGCGACTTCTTCCGGCTTGCCCAAACGCGCCATCGGAATCTGCGGAATGATTTTGCTATCGAGCACTTCGGCCGGAATCGCCATCACCATCTTGGTGCCGATGTAGCCGGGCGAGATGGTATTGACGGTGACCCCCTTGCGCGCCACTTCGAGCGCCAGCGCCTTGGTAAAACCGTGCATTCCGGCCTTGGCGGCTGAATAGTTGGTTTGACCGAAAGCACCCTTCTGGCCGTTGACCGACGAGATATTGATGATGCGGCCCCAGCCACGCTCCATCATGCCGTCGCACACTGGCTTGGTCATGTTGAACACCGAGTCGAGGTTGGTGGCCATGACGGCGTCCCAGTTCGGCTTGTCCATTTTCTTGAACGTCATGTCGCGCGTAATGCCGGCATTGTTGACCAGGATATCGACCGGGCCGATTTCCGCGTGGATCAAGGCAACACACGCCTGCGCCGAATCGTAGTCAGCCACGTCGCACGGGTAGGCTTTGAACTCAAAGCCCATCGCGCGGGTTGCGGCCAGCCACTCGTCGGCCTTGGTATTGCCCGGCGAATACGTCGTTACGACCCGATAGCCCAAGGCCGCCAGCTTGATGCACACCGCTTCACCCAAACCGCCCATGCCGCCGGTAACTAATGCAACTCTTGCCATTTTTACGATCTCCTATTGTTGTTAACTTGCTAAAAATTGGTGCGAATTAATCGCGCTCTACCGCCAACGCAACGCCCATTCCCCCACCGATACACAGACTTGCCAAGCCGCGCTTGGCATCGCGCCGGATCATTTCGTAGATCAGGCTGACCAAAATGCGCGCGCCGGACGCGCCGATCGGATGGCCGATCGCGATCGCGCCGCCATTGACGTTGATCTTGCTGGTATCCCAGCCCATTTCCTTGTTGACGGCGATCGCTTGCGCGGCGAACGCTTCATTGATTTCCAACAGATCGAGGTCTTGATGGGTCCAGCCCGCCTTTTTCAGGCACAGGCGCGCCGCCGATACCGGGCCCATGCCCATGATAGCCGGGTCCAGGCCGGCCGAGGAGTAGGCCTTGATGCGCACCAGCACGGGCAAACCGAGCTCCTTTGCCATCTTGGCTGGCATCATGATCACGGCCGCGGCACCATCGTTCAGACCGGATGCATTGCCGGCGGTGACGGTGCCGTCTTTTGCGAACGCGGGGCGCAGGCTAGCCAGCGAGTCGAGCGTGGTGCCATGCTTGACGAACTCGTCGCTGTCGAAAACAACGGTGCCTTTCTTTTGGATGATTTCAAGCGGCAAGATCTCATCCTTGAATTTGCCGGCTTTTTGCGCCGCTTCCGCCTTGTTTTGCGATGCCAGCGCGAACTGGTCTTGCTCGGCGCGCGAGATCTCGTACTTCTTGGCCACGTTTTCGGCCGTCACACCCATGTGGTACTGGTTGTAGACGTCCCACAGGCCATCGACGATCATGGTGTCGACCAGCTTGGCGTCGCCCATCCGGAACCCATCGCGCGAACCGTTGAGCACGTGCGGTGCGGCGCTCATGTTTTCCTGGCCGCCCGCGACCACGATCTCGGCGTCACCGCACTTCACGGCCTGCGCCGCCAGCATCACCGCTTTCAGGCCCGAGCCGCAGACCTTGTTGATCGTCAGGCCGGGTACCGTCACCGGCAGCCCCGCCTTGATCACGGTCTGGCGCGCCGGGTTCTGGCCCGAGCCGGCGGTGAGCACCTGGCCCATGATGACCTCGGACACGGCGTCGCCCGCGACGCCGGCCTTGGCGAGCAGGCCCTTGAGGACATGGGCACCGAGCTCAGGCGCCGCCGTCTTGGCCAGCGAGCCGCCAAACTTGCCTACGGCCGTGCGTTGCGCGGCGACGATCACGATGTCGGTCATGCGAATCTCCTTGGTTTGAAAAAAGGGTGACAGGCTCAGGCCGCCTTTTCCTTGACATACCGCCCCGGGGCGGGCTCGATGACGGCAAACTCGGCGTTGCCCGGTTGGCGCGGCGCCG
>JANPCW010000468.1:0-3032 GCA_031431155.1 Janthinobacterium sp.
CGAAGCCTAAGCGCTATTCGTGAGGCTAGTCTTGCTGGGCGGCTAGCGTTAAATTGGAGTACGCATTAAACCGACGTCAGGCATGAGCGGCAGATTGCGTCAGAATAGGGCAGCATTCGGCATTGTCTGACACCACACGCAGACGTTTCAGACTTCAACCTGACAGAGAATTTCCTTATCGTACGATTTTGCCCGTATCGCGAGCTGACTCCAATTTGGCTGCCAACAGCGCTTGGGTGAAAAATCCCCAGAGTCGACGGCAGGGAATCGCTCGATGTAGGGACGCTTAAAGCAACCAGACTCAACTTGTAAATACTGGACTATGCTTCGTCGGCGATGTTGCTATAGCAGCAGCTGGCAACCCTCAACTGAATCGCCATTCTTACTGTGCTTGCGGGACCCGACCTGCTGTCGCAATGATCAGTTTACCGATACCGGCAACGCGGCGAAACAGCGCGACCAGATGCTGGGATCTGAGTTGCCTATATGAGCCGAGCCGTCATTTGCAATTTGTGTGAGCGCACGGCCATGGAATGCGAGCCGGCGTCGATAAATGCAAGCTCATTTGCAGTTATTGTGAGCCGAAAACAGCGTCAAATGCGAGCATGGCGGATAGGGCTGGCGTCCGCTTTCGGGGAGGCTCACCAAGAGGCTGCTTGTGTTGGGTGCTGCCCGTCCGCCGCGAAAGGCGAACGGCACCTTACGTTAAGGGTTGTACGATGGCAGTATACGACCGGCCGGAGAAACTTGTCTTTACCGAGCGATAAATTCCGGTGAGTAGCCATCATTTACTGGGGGATCAGATGCCGGAATGTCGGCTCGATATTTTTCGAATGCAGAAATCTTACGATGTCCTCCAGCGTTGCGTCCCTCAGGAGCAAGCCGTCCGGAGCCGCAGTGCGTTCCGACGCCGGCGCACTGACCATCGGCGTCGCACCGTGCGATTGCTGGAGCGTATTCAAGGCGTGCAGGAACTGCGCCTCGCTGATGCTCTGCAACCCCTCCAAAAATGCGGCCTGCCCGGCAAACGGTGGAGCCATCTCCAGCCCCGACTCGTCGGCGAAGGAAGCGCCCAAGCCTGGGTGGATGAACGCGGCCCACTTGCCGGTGCTTTGGTGCAGGCAAGGCGGCAGCTCGACCGGGGCGCTAACTGCGTCAGGACGAAGGTCCATGTCCGGGAAGTACGCTTTGCGCAGCAGCTCCAGGAATTTTTGCGCATGAGCCGCTGGAGCGGGCGTCTCCAGTGACAGCCAAAGGCCGTAACCGTTGGCGCCGGAGATACTTACCGCCGGTGCCGGGAAGCCGAGCTGAGCCTGCAAGGCATTCGCTACCGCACACAACCGGCTCCAATGCTGCGCTTCCTCGCTATCGCCCATCTTGTGGAAGGGGATGACCATGGCACGGGTCAGGCCATCGTTTGTGGTCAGATTGATCGCAAGGGTTGTCTGACCCAGCAGGTGCTGCGCCAGCACTTCCGGCGAGAAAGTGCCCGCCGGAAGGTATAACCTTGTCAATTCTGAAATTAATTTCTGCATCTGCTGCCTCGAAGTCAGACCGGGCGGGTCCGCGGTTTGTACAAGAATGTGGTCGGTCCCGACATTCTGACACAAGAAGAATTGCCACTGGATTGCGGCGTGTTGGCACCGACGTGACGGCATTTTCCAATTTTCTGCGTTCGGCCGATTGGTGGCATTGAAGCCGACGCCGTTTTGGATCAACTATGCTGCGCCAGCGGCTGCTCCGCGTGCTGGAGCACGACGCCGGGTTCAATTCAGGTGGTCAGGTGTACTGCAACTTATTCGTGGCGCCAATGCTCCGGATTGCCTTTATCAGTAACTCGGACGCGGGGGATTAATGGTTTGTGGCCCATTTTTTTTGCGGCTTCTATGGCCGCTTTTTGCGTTGGGTACGGCCCTTTAGCTGGCGAGTTGTCAGCAAATTCAATTTGAAAGGATTCAGTTGGCCCGTCGCCTTTAGGCATTGGTTCGATATAAGCATTTACACTTTTCATAATGGAAACCTCCATGGAATTGACAGGATTGCCCGTATGTACGCGGGAGTGATTTGCTGTGACGAGGTCGGCCCTTGATCGTATCAGTGGCGCTTGGTTTCGCTCTGGCATATCGTCTCCCTTGATCGAGGTTTCAATGTAGCATGGTCTATTCGGAAAGGCGATTGATTGCGACTGATATGTAGTAGTTTCGGCTTGATCTGACATGTGCGGTCCGACGTGAGCCACCGTAAACTACCCAAAGCGGAAGTAGGCGGCTCCCGAAAGCGGATGCCAACGGGATTCGGGCCGCCGTGCGTCGCGGTATCGAATCATTTGACCGTCTACGGTGAATGCCGAACGGTGCGCAGTTTGCGATCGCAATCGAGTGAAATCCAAGTGGTCGGAGCGTTACCGCACGGAAGCGTTAGCGATTATCTTTTAAGGTATTCGTTCGCAGTCAATTAAGGAGAAAGAAGATGAATATTAAATTCGCCAGTAAAGGCATTCTATGCACCCTCGGATTTATCACCCTCGGCGCGATGTCAGTATCGGCGTTCGCGCAGAGCGCCGATTATCGCCGCGGTTACGATCAGGGTTACCGCGATGGCATCGAGGCACAAAGTCGCCAGAATCAGCAAGGTCAGCAAGACGGGCCAAGGGGCCGAATCCACATTGAGGAAGCCCTATACGGTGTCCGCGATGCATCGTGCGACGCCCGGGATAGCGTGCAAAGAGCTGTCGGTTGGCGGCGCAATGCTTCAGTCACGGCCAATAATGAACTATGTGGTGATCCGTTGCCAGGCCGTGCGAAGCGACTCAGGATAACCTATCGTTGTGGCAATGGGGAGGAGTTATCTGTGCGAGCCCCCGAAGGCGCCGCGGTCACACTGAACTGCCGATAACCAGGTTCGCAAACATGGCGCCCGCAACCGCTTCGGCGATTGCAGGCGCCCGTATGGTCCGATTTTTACACACTAAATAAATTTGCGAACGACCGTACTAAAATATGCTATTCTGGTATTGGTTTACTCTTCCAAAT
>JANPCW010000469.1:0-6160 GCA_031431155.1 Janthinobacterium sp.
GGTGATAAAGTCGTCATACGCGATGGTCTGGGCACGGATAAAGCCGCGTTCAAAGTCGGTGTGGATCACGCCGGCCGCTTGCGGCCCGGTGTCGCCGACGTGGATGGTCCAGGCTCGCACTTCCTTGACCCCGGCAGTGAAGTAGGTTTGCAGGCCAAGCAGCTTGTAGGCGGCGCGGATCAGGCGGTCCAGCCCGGCTTCCTGCATCCCCATGTCGGACAAGAAGGCTTCCTTGTCGGCATCGTCGAGGTCGGCGATTTCCGCTTCGATCGAGGCGCAAATGGCCACTACGGGCGCGTTTTGCGCCTTCGCGTACGTAATCAGCTGGTCCAGCAGCGGGTTGTTCTCGAAGCCGGTGTCGGAAACGTTGCCGACGTACATGGCCGGCTTGGCCGTGATCAGGCACAGCGGCTTGATCAGCAGCATTTCTTCGGCGTCCAGGCCCATCGCGCGCACCGGCTTGGCCTCGTTCAGGTGCGGCATCATGCGCTCGAGCAGCGCGACCAGCTTGGCCGCATCCTTGTCGCCGGAACGGGCCTTCTTATGTTCGCGATGGATCGCTTTTTCAACCGTGCTCATGTCGGCCAGGGCCAGCTCGGTCTGGATCACTTCGATATCGTCGAGCGGGCTGATCTTGCCGGCCACGTGGATCACGTTGTCGTCTTCGAAGCAGCGCACCACGTTGACGATCGCATCCGTTTCGCGGATGTGCGCCAGGAACTGGTTGCCCAGGCCTTCGCCTTGCGAGGCACCGGCCACCAGGCCAGCGATATCGACGAATTCGACGATCGCGTGCTGAATGCGCTCGGGCTTGACGATCGCCGACAGCGCGTCCAGGCGATGATCAGGTACTTCGACCACGCCGACGTTCGGTTCGATCGTGCAAAACGGATAGTTCTCGGCCGGGATGCCCGCTTTGGTCAGGGCGTTGAAGAGAGTGGACTTGCCCACGTTAGGCAGGCCGACGATGCCGCATTGAAGACTCATGATGTTTGCTTTGCTCGATGGATGAATTAGCCCTCTATTTTACCGGAAGCGCTGCCGCTTCTAGACTTGCGCAGCGACTATCGGCGCAATTAGGGTGCGATTAGCGGACATTGCGCCTGCGGGCGCCCCCTTCAATGTGGCTACGCCGTGTGCAATTGCATGGTTGCGCTGTCGAATTTGCCTTCGCACACCAGCGGCAGGATCCGCAGGCTTTTTTCGATCGCCTCGTCGATCAGGGCTTGCTCTTCCTTGCGCGGCCGGTGCAGCACGAAATCGGCCACGGCCTGCTGCGACGCCTGCGCGCGCGGGTGGCCGATCCCGATCCGCAGGCGCCAGTAATCCTGGGTGCCCAGCGTGGCCGTAATGTCTTTCAAGCCGTTATGCCCGCCCGACGAGCCGCCCTTCTTCATCTTGGCGATGCCGGGTGCCAGATCGAGTTCATCATGCACGACCAGAATCTCGTCAGGTGCGATTTTATAGAAGCGGGCCAGCGCGCCAACCGACTGGCCTGAGCGGTTCATGAACGTCTGCGGTTCCAGCAACCATACTTCCTGCGGCCCGATCAGCGTCCTGGCCAGCATCGCATTGAAGCGTGACTCGCGCTGCAAACGGCAGCCAGGCAAGCTGTTGGCCAGGTTGTCGACCAGCCAGAAGCCGGCGTTGTGCCGGGTTTGTTCGTATTCGGGACCGGGGTTGCCGAGGCCGACGATGAGGCGAATTGGCATGGCGCTCTATAGTGGGAAAAACTCGATTATCGCGGAAAACGAACACGCGAGGTGCCATAACAAAAAACCCGCCAGGCGGGTTTTTTGTATGACTCTAGCCGTGATGCTAGCCGTGACTCTAGCAGCCGCATTGCTGCGGCCCAGGAATTACTTCTTGGCAGCTGGCTTGGCGGCAGGCTTGGCACCAGCGGCTGGCTTGGCGCCGCCGTTGGCAGCTGGCTTGGCAGCCGCCTCAGCCGGCGCTGCGGCAGCTTCAACCGCAGCAGCGTGACCGGCAGGGATGGAAGCGGTCGCAACCGTTTGGTTGGTGCCGTGCGTAAACGCGGTAACGCCTTCCGGCATGGTCAGGTCGGCCAGATGGATCGAGTGACCGACGTCGATGGTCGAGAGGTCAACCGTGATGAACTCCGGCAAATCTTTTGGCAAGCACGACACGTTCACTTCAGTCATCACGTGACTGATGATCGCGCCGCCGAGTTTAACGGCTGGGGACTGGTCAGCGTTTGCGAAGTGCAGCGCCACTTTCATGTGGATCTTCTGGCTGGCATCGACGCGCTGGAAGTCGGCATGCAGAACCAGTTGCTTGTACGCGTGGACCTGAAAGTCGCGCAACAGAACTTGCTGCGAAACGCCATCGATTTCCATGTCGAGGATCGACGAGTGGAATGCCTCTTTTTTCAGCGCGTGGTACAGCGCGTTATGATCAAGCGTAATCGTTACAGGGGCTTCCTTGCCGCCGTAGATGATGCCTGGAGTTTGACCAGCAATACGCAGGCGGCGGCTCGCTCCGGTCCCCTGCAATGTGCGGTTGAATGCGATAACTTTCATTTGATGCTCCAAAAAGAACAAGACTTGCGCCTTGCGTTGTAAAAACCCCCGCGACCAGGGGCCTTCGAGAAATGAGCGCACACAGCGCGCCCAACAAAAAACACAGCGGCGCTGCCGGGCTTACCCGGTGCGCCGCTTCGGCTAGTGCCGCCATTCCCCCACCGCATGCGGTGGGCGCCGGCTGCCGCCTCTTAATCGATGAACAACGACATGACCGAATCGCCCTTGCTGATGCGCTTGAAGGTCTCAGCGAGCAGCGGTGCGCACGTCAGTTGACGGATCTTGGCGCACGCCAGGGCATCGGCCGACAGCGGAATCGTGTCCGTCACGACCAGCTCGTCCAGCGGCGAGGCGGCGATGCGCGCGATTGCCGGGCCCGACAACACCGGATGGGTGCAATACGCCACGACTGTCTTGGCGCCGCGCTCTTTCAATACTTCAGCAGCCTTGGTCAGGGTGCCTGCGGTATCGACCATGTCATCCATGATCACGCAGTTGCGCCCTTCGACTTCACCGATGATGTTCATCACTTCCGACACGTTCGCCTTCGGGCGCCGTTTGTCGATGATGGCCAAGTCGCAGCCGAGCCGTTTTGCCAGCGCGCGTGCGCGCACCACACCGCCGACGTCGGGCGAGACCACTAGCAAGTCCTGGTAATTTTTCTTTTGCAGGTCGCCCAGCAAGATCGGCGATGCGTAAATATTGTCAACCGGGATATCGAAGAAACCCTGGATCTGGTCGGCATGCAAGTCCATGATCAAGACGCGCTCGACGCCGGCTTTTTCCAGCATATTGGCCACCACCTTGGCCGAGATGGCCACGCGCGCCGAGCGCGGGCGCCGGTCTTGACGGGCATAACCAAAGTAAGGAATGGCGGCCGTGATGCGGCCAGCGGAGGCGCGCTTCAAGGCGTCCACCATCAGGATGATTTCCATCAGGTTGTCGTTGGTCGGCGCGCAGGTCGACTGCAACACAAACACATCCTTGCCGCGCACGTTTTCGTTGATCTCGACCATGACTTCGCCGTCCGAGAACTTCGAGACGACTGCTTTGCCGAGGGCGAAGCCGAGATTTTTTGCGACTCCTTCTGCCAACGCTGGATTCGCGTTGCCGGTAAAAACCATCAGGTTTTCATAAGCCATTGGAGTCCCAAGAGGTAATCATTGAATTCTTGAAAAGTCACCAGCCGGAACCGAGTCCGAACGTGGCGCTATACTTTAGATGGTTCGCGCGGAGCGCGACCACGGTGCCTGCTCTGGCTGGACGCTGAAACTCGCATCGACAGCCGCGGCATAACGAATGGCAGGGGAAGAAGGACTCGAACCTTCGCATGTCGGAATCAAAATCCGGTGCCTTAACCAACTTGGCGATTCCCCTACGCAACTGATTGCTTGTCGTTGCATTTGACGCACATTCTATCGTCAAACCCCACGCCAAGCCAAATTTATTTCACCATCAATTCTACATTTTTCGTATCTACAACAACGCCGCGATCGGATGGCGCGCCAGGGCTTTGGCTTTCCAGGCAGTCCAGGTCGCGGGCACTTTACGCAGCACCATGTCGGCCTCGGCTTCGCTGGAAAACGCACAAAACACACAAGCACCTGATCCAGTCATCCTGGCATCGCCATAACTGCCCAGCCAGTCGATCGCCTGTGCGATCGGCGCAAACATGCCGGTCGCCACTGGCTGTAAATCATTCTTCCCAAACCCACTCAGATCATGCCGATTCGCGAGGTGCCTGGAAAAGTCCGTTATTCTGACGGGTTTGGTATCCCTTGTCAAATTTTCCGCGCAAAATATTGCAGCAGTGGGAACCGCGACCCCCGGCTCGATCACGAGATACCAGCAGTCGGGCCCCGCAACCGCCTGCAGCGCCTCGCCCACACCTTCGGCAAATGCCGTTTCGCCAAAGATAAAAAACGGCACGTCGGCCCCCAGCGGCAGCGCCAGCGCCATCAATTGCGCGCGGTCGAGGCCGGCGTCCCACAAGCGATTGAGCGCCATCAGGGTGGTGGCGGCATCGGACGAGCCGCCGCCCAAGCCGCCGCCCATCGGCAAGCGCTTGTCGATCCGGATCTCCACGCCGGGCGGCAGCCTGCCTGTGCGCCGGGCATAGTCGGCCTGCAGGCTGCGCGCCGCGCGCACCATCAAGTCGGCATCGTGCGGCACCCCGGGCAGCTCGGTGATGCGCCGGATCGCCGTGCCGCCACGCAACTGGAAATGCAGTACATCGCCATGATCGACCAGTTGAAACACCGTTTGCAGCAAATGATAGCCGTCAGCACGGCGTCCGTTCACGTGCAAAAACAGGTTCAGTTTGGCTGGCGCGGGGCAGTCGTTAAGGACGCTACCGTGCGTCATGAGGCCGGCGCGTCAAGCACGATGCGGATCGTGATTTCGTCCGATTGCAAGGTGGCGCTGCGCACGGCGTCGATGCGCTTGGGTTGCGGATTCGGACCGGCCTGGTCCTGCCACGCGGCAAAACGGATGCGCCAGCCGTCGCGCGTGAGCACGTTGTCGTGCAGCCTCGATGCGGCAAAGCGGCTTCCGTCGGCGCTGGTGGCATGCCCTTGCAACCATTCGCGCAGGCCCGACACGGGCAACGGCCAGCCCAGCGTTTGCACGGTCAGGCTGTCGATATCGCGCGCCACGCGCGGTGCCCGGTCCGCTTGCGTGAGGGTCGCCGATTCCGGCGTGACGACGATCTTGGCGATGGTCTGCCCGAGCGGCGAGGCCAGGCTGACGTCGGTGCGGTCAGCGCTCTGATTCCAGGTGAATTTTCCGGACAGGCTTTCGTCCTGTCCGCTTTTTTTGTAACGCACCGAAAGTCGCCCGCTCAGGTCGATCGTGTCGCGCCAGGCGGCCACAGTCGAGGCGCTTGGGGCCGGAGCGGTCGTCGCGCACGCCGATAGCAGCGCGCACAAGGCCACGCCGGCGGCTAGTGCAACAAGTTTTGGTGAAGCCTGCGAAAGCGCGCGCATCGCTTAAAGACCCGACTTCAGGCGCGCCAGCGTGCTCTTGAGCGCGTCGCTTTGCGGATCCTTGGAACGCGCTTCGCGCCACAGCTTTTGGGCGTCGCCCTTTTGTCCTTTGAACCACAGCACCTCACCCAGATGCACCGCGATTTCAGCGTCGCCGCGCAGCGCGTAGGCGCGGCGCAACAAGTCTTCAGCTTCCTGCAAACGCCCCAGGCGGAACTGCACCCAACCCATGCTGTCCATGATGAACGGGTCGTCCGGCGCCATCTTGAGCGCCTTGTCGATCAGCGCATAGGCTTCCGCCAAGCGGATATTGCGTTCGGCCAGTGAAAAGCCGAGCGCGTTGTAAGCATGGTGGTTGTCGGGCGCATGCACCATCACCGCGCGCAGACTGGTTTCCATCACATCCATCCGGCCGTTCTTTTCGGCCACCAGCGCGAAGTCGTACAGCAGGTCGGGGTTGCCCGGAAAGCGCTTGACGCCGGCCTCCAGCACGGCAAATGCCGCCTGCTGCCGCCCGGCGTCGCGCAGCAGCTGCGCCTGGGCCAGCACGATCTGGGCTTGCTCGCGCGGCTCCGTGCTGCGCAGGCCGGCCAGGAATTTGCGCGCGCCATCGAGGTCGCCGTGCTTGCCCATGAG
>JANPCW010000470.1:0-2110 GCA_031431155.1 Janthinobacterium sp.
AAAACCCAGTGGCGTAGCCAATAAAAATAATAATCGCAACAAAGACTGTCCAAGCAAAGAAAATATCGCCCGCAAACGCCAGCAGCCTGCCGCGCCGCCAGTTGCGGTATGAATCGATCTGTTCGTACACATAGGACGAAATAAAAAAAGCAATGATGGCGAGCACTAAGTAGTTGCCGGAAAACTTTTCGTTTTGCAGCAGGGTCAACAAGTACAGTGTGCTCAGCATTACGACAGGATTAAGCAGCCGCTTGAAAAACGATAGCACCGGGATGTCGCTGACGGTCATGATCGGGCCTGGGCTCAGAATTCGTAGCGTGAATTAAGCAGTACGCCATTGTTCGCGCTGTCATTGCCGTCAATCGTGGAAACCTTGCTCTTGCGATAAACCGATGCCCCCAGCTGAAGGTGGTCGAGCGGCCGGTAAGTGAGCTTGAGCGATGCGGTGCGGAATGTGTCCTTGCGATCGGCTTCTGCCAAGGACGTGAATGCGGCCGAGCGGCTAAAGTCGCTGGTCTCATGCTTGAGTTGCCCGTCAAGCCGAACCTTGCTTGTCAAGTCCCAGTTGGAACCAACGCTCAATCCCTGATTGAGGGTATAGCTGGTGGTCAGATCATCGAGCGCGCCGATCTCGCGCCAGCTGCTGAGGGCCACTCCCACCTTGCCCGTGGGCTGCCAGTTCGCGATCACGCGCGCATTCAGGCCGCTATAGTCGCGCGCCGGAAAAAAATCGTGCTTGCGTTGAACGTATCCACCCAGAAATTGCAGTTGCGTCTTTCCAGTCAGCAGCCAGCTGACCTTGGCCTTGGCTTCGTTCTGATCGTAGCTGTTGTCCACCAGCTGTGCGCCTATCTGCTGCGGATTGGGCAGGTCGCCGCGCGCGTGACGCAGCTGCACGCCGACGGTACTGCCGCCAGCGGCCAGGTAGTCAAGGCCCAGTTCAGAGCTCGCTTCATTGCGGTCGCCCGTTTTTTGGGAATCGAGATCGTAGCGCAGCTTGTCGCGCACCACGCCGGCGCGCAAGCGCCAACTCGGATGGAGCCGCCATGCGCCGTCGGCGAACTCGCGGCGCTGGGTGCGCAGGTTGCGCTCCTGGGCGGTGAAGTTGATAAACGGCGTCATTGCCTGTACATAGCTTGCGCCCAGATTACCCTCGACATGCTCGCCGACATGCCAGTTCCAGTTAGCCTGGAGATCCTTGGCGACGTTGTCGAGCTCTCCCAGTCGTTCATGCTTGATGCGGGAAAAATTGACCTTGGCGGATAAAACCTGCTGGCTGACACGCTTCTTGACGTTCAGGCCAGCCTCTGTGCGGTGGGAAGTATCCGAGCGTGTTGCGCCGCCAGGGGCACCATTCGGGGAACCCAAAACATTGTCTTCATAGAGCACGGAATAGCCTCCATAAGGATGCAATACGTCGTCCGGCGACGATGCCAGCGCAGGCAAGCAGGTGGCTGCCCCCAGGCTTAGAAGTAACGGTCCCATTGACTGATAATGCACGCGCGCTGACAACCGCGCGAGCACGGGAGCCTCGGGTTTGATTTGTACACGCTTCGTTTTTAAGAAAAACATAGGCTCTTCTGTTTCTTTCAATGCAGTAAATTGTGATTGCGGTTGCTCATTCGAATCGCAGCACCATAGGATGCCTTTCGCCTGGCCGCTCTAGATGTGTTCGGGCGCGCATGCACACACGAACGTTGGCGACCTGCGCTCGACTAAACAAAGGGGCAACACCCAGGCGCGCGGGTGTCAACAGCGTGGTAGCGCCTATCTTCGATTCCGCATGCAGCATCCGCTGAGGATGCATTAGATGATCGATTCCGGCGCCAACTACGCGCGCCTATCAACCAGGGCTGACATTATCTTGCTCGGCGACATACCGACCGCCAGCGAGCGCATTTCGCTACACTGTGCGTCAGTAAACTTGTTTGGCAGGGTCGAGCACCCGCCGACGTTCATCGGATCGCTCTAATCAAGCGATTTGTTGATATTAATCTAGAATCGATTATCGATCTGTGCGTTAGCTCACATAGGAAATGCCACCGCTCACTCTTTTTTCCCGACGTTTCCTGCCCGCGCGAAAGTGTTGTGGCTCTTCGGCAACAGCGGC
>JANPCW010000471.1:0-2003 GCA_031431155.1 Janthinobacterium sp.
CGTTCACAGAACGCGCACAAAAATCGATTCGGAGAGAGATTAGGCAAACCGGGACAGCCGATCGCGCACCAAGCGCGACCGGCACGCCGCCGGCGGCCCAGACGGGAGACCAGCTGGCATGTTTTGGCATGCTTCCTGCGACGACCGATTTCATCATGATTGAACAAGCCCATCAGCGCTCCGCCGAATACGGCATCCCACGTGCGGCCGAGCCCGACTTGAGCCCGATTGGGAGAAGCGATCTGGCACTGGTGCTGGAACAAAATCGCATGCTGCACAGCCATGCGGCGCCGGTCATGGAAACGCTCTACGAGCAAATCATCAATACCCACAACATGGTGATTCTGACCGACATCAACGGGCTGATCATTCATACCCTGGGCGATGCGGATTTTCTTGAAAAGGCGGACCGTGTGGCGCTCAGTCCCGGCGTGGCGTGGTCCGAGCAAAGCAAAGGCACCAATGCGATCGGCACCGCAATCGCGGAACAGGCGCCTGTCATCGTGCATGCGGACCAGCATTACCAGGTCGCGAACCGTTTCTTGACCTGCTCGGCCGCCCCCATTTTCGACGTCAAGGGCAAGGTGATCGGCGTGCTCGACGTGACCGGCGACCAGCATAACTTCCACCGGCATACGATGGCGCTGGTACGCATGTCGGCCCAGATGATCGAAAACCAATTGTTCGCGGCATCGTTTCAGGATTCCATCAAGCTCAGTTTTCACAGCAGGCCGGAATTTCTCGGCACGCTCATGGAAGGGATCGCCAGCTTTACGCCAGGCGGGCGCTTCTTGTCGGCCAGCCGGGGCGGCTTGTTCCAGCTCGGGTTGTCGATGTCGGCCTTGCAGGCGCACACCTTCAGTTCATTGTTCGGGCTGCCGATCTCGGCGCTGCTCGACCATTACCGCACCGCTGCCCCGGGCCTGTTAAACCTGTGCCTGCACAACGGCGTGCGGGTGTACGCGAAGTGCAGCGACCTGCGGCTGCCCAACACCAATTTTCAGCACGCCAGCAATAGCACGTGCGGCGCCACGGCAGGGCCTGCCGCCGCGATGACGCAGCCGATTGCCGGCGAGCCTCAGAAAATGCGCCTGTCGAGCCTGCGCTATTTGAACACCGGCGACGAACAGGTGGCCGCGTTGATCGACAAGCTCAAAAAAGTCATCGGCCGCGATATCTCGATCCTGATCACCGGCGAAACCGGCACCGGCAAGGAATTGCTGGCGCAGGCGATCCATAACGATTCGCCGCGCAAGGATGGCCCGTTCGTCGCCGTCAACTGTGCGTCGATCCCCGAGACACTGATCGAGTCCGAATTATTCGGCTATGAAGATGGCGCATTCACGGGCGCGCGCAAGAAAGGCAGCATCGGCAAAATTTTGCAAGCCAATGGCGGCTCGCTGTTTCTCGATGAAATCGGGGACATGCCCTTGAACCTGCAAGCGCGCCTGTTGCGCGTGCTGCAAGAACGGATGGTGACGCCGCTGGGCAGCACCAAGTCGATTCCCGTCAACGTGGCCTTGACGTGCGCGACCAATCGCAATCTGCGCGAGATGATCGCCAGGAATGAATTTCGCGATGACCTGTATTACCGCTTGAACGGGCTGGTGGTCAAACTGCCACCCTTGCGCGAGCGTACCGACCTTGACGTCGTCATCGACAAATTGCTCGCCGCCGAAGGAATCGGCGCGCACTACACGATTGCACCCGACATCATGATGCTGTTCCGGCAGCATACCTGGCCCGGCAATTTCCGCCAGCTGACCAACTTGCTGCGCACCGCGATGGTGATGGCCGGCGACGACCACGAGATCAGGATCGAACATCTGCCGGACGATTTCCTGGAGGATCTTGCACTGACCCATGACAGGGCCGGCACGACGCTCACCGAAAATGCGATCACGTCCAGCGCCACGCTGGAAGACGTGGAATTGTCGGTGATCCAAAAATCGCTTGAAGCCCATGCCGGCAATGTCTCGGCAACGGCGCGCGCACTCGGGGTG
>JANPCW010000472.1:0-2034 GCA_031431155.1 Janthinobacterium sp.
CACGCCCGAATACAATTCCGGGGTCAATGCGTCAATCGCGGTCGGGGTGGCGTGGAAGACGATTTCCTGCGGCGCCGGCGGCACGTCATTGCGCGCCACAAAGTAACCCGAGCCGCGGCGCGAGGACAGCAAGCCGCACGTCACAAGGCGGTCATAGGATTCGACAACTGTAAAGGTGCTTACCCCATTACACTTGGCAAACTGACGTACCGACGGCATCTTGGCGCCGATCGGCAGTGCGCGTCGGGTCACCATGCCGGTGATCGCGACCACAATCTGGTCGACCAGGCTGCCCCGCCTGCTGCGCTCAAGGGGCAGCACTGGCCAATCCGTCCCGAGGCTGGAGGGCGATTGATCGAGCGCAGTGGCCATCTGTTCCATCGACTAACCCCCTTTGCGGCGCCCATTAAAACTGTTATGTTACCCCTACCTGTACGGTTGGTGGGTTTTCGTATTTGTGTATCTGTGCCGTCGTTGTTGCGCTGTCTATGATTGCATCATCATTTTGCCAGCTGGTAAATCATTTTTGCGCCTCGCCAAACTTATTGGCCGCCCTGTGGCCGCCCTGACACCTAAGGAGAAACCGTATGAACCAAACCAAACCGGAATCAATGGATGCATTTTGGATGCCCTTTACCTCCAACCGCGATTTCAAGGCGAACCCGCGCTTGCTGGTGTCGGCCGAAGGCATGTATTACCGCGACGTCGACGGCAATGCCGTGCTCGATGGCACCGCCGGTTTGTGGTGCGTGCCATGCGGCCATGCCCAGCCGAAGATTGTCAGCGCGGTGCGTGAAATGGTCGGGCAGCTCGATTTTGCGCCGACTTTCCAGATGGGCCATCCGGCCGCGTTCGACCTGGCTGAAAAGCTGATGGCCTACACCAACCATCGCTTCGGCCACGTGTTCTACACCAATTCCGGTTCGGAAGCGGTGGACACCGCGCTCAAGATGGCGCTGGCCTACCACAAGGCGCGCGGCGATGGGTCGCGCACCCGCCTGATCGGGCGCGAGCGCGGCTATCATGGGGTCGGCTTTGGCGGCATGTCGGTGGGCGGCATCGGCGGCAACCGCAAGAGCTTCGGCCCGATGCTGACCGGGGTCGACCACCTGCCGCATACCCACAATCTGGAAAAGAACGCGTTTTCGCGCGGCGAGCCCGAGTACGGCGCCCACCTGGCCGACGAACTCGAGCGCATCGTCGCGCTGCATGACGCATCGACCATCGCCGCCGTCATCGTCGAGCCGGTGGCCGGTTCGACCGGGGTGCTGATTCCGCCGAAAGGCTATCTGAAGCGGCTGCGCGAACTGTGCACCAAGCACGGCATCCTGCTCATCTTCGATGAAGTCATCACCGGCTTTGGGCGCATGACAACCCCGTTCGCAGCGGACTATTTCGACGTCGAGCCAGACCTGATGACGACCGCCAAAGGGCTGACCAACGGCGTGGTGCCGATGGGCGCTGTGTTCACCAAAAAATTCATCCATGACGCCTTCATGGATGGCCCTGCCGGGATCGAACTGTTCCACGGCTATACCTACTCGGGCCATCCTTTGGCTTGCGCGGCTGCGCTGGCGACCCTGGAAGTGTTCGAAGAGCAGAAGGTGCTGGAGCATGCCAAGAGCGTTCAAGGCTACTGGGAAGATGCAGTCCATTCGCTCAAGGGCTTGCCGCACGTGATCGACTTGCGCAGCATCGGCATGATCGCCGGGATCGAGCTCGAAGCGATCCCGGGCAAGCCGGGCGCGCGCGCATTCGGCGCCTTCAAGAAAGCCTTTGCCGACGGCGTCCTGACCCGCACCACCGGCGACATTATCGCCTTGTCGCCGCCGCTGGTGATCGAGAAGAAGCACATCGACGAGCTGTTCGGAAAACTGAGCACGGTCCTGAAGAACCTCGACTAACACTCGATTTTAAATTAAGTGAGATAACCATGGATATGAAAATGACTGAGCTCGATACCATCACCCATTTCATCAACGGCGAAAAAGTCGATACCGAAAGCGGGCGTTACGCCGATGTGTTCAACCCGGC
>JANPCW010000473.1:0-2548 GCA_031431155.1 Janthinobacterium sp.
GGGTCGAGCCCGCGCGCCGTCACGGTGGTGGACCGCACCTTGAAGGAAGTCGAACCAGGTGTGTATGGGGGCCGGGTCAAGATTCCCGTGGCCGGCAAGTTCGACGTGGCATTTATGCTCGACAGCCCGAAGCTGTTGCACTGTTTCTCGGTGCAGGCGAAAGCGAATCCCCTGCTGGTCAAGTCGCTCGACGCGCTGGCGGTGGAATATGACGAGCGCGCCCGCAGCGCGACGGCCGGCGCCAATCTGGGGCTGCGCTTTAAGCTGATCGACCCCGCGACCCGGCTCGCCAAGCCCGGCATCAAGGACGCGCGCGTGATGTATTTCCTGGCACCGGGCAGGGGTCGTACCGAGGTGCAGGTCAAGGAAATCGGGGGCGGCGTATATGAAGCCGCGCTCCAGCTGGCGCAGGCCGGCGCCTACTACGTTTACGTTGGCGTGCCGTCGATGAAGCTGGGGTATGGAAAACTGCCGTTCTTCACGCTGCGGGCCACTCCGCCCGAGAGCGCTCGGCGCACGCCTGACAAGAATGGCTGATGGCGGCGGCACGCCTTCCACACGCTCCATGCCCAGAAAAAGGAAAACCCATGAAACAACTATGCGCGCGGGCAGCACGCGTTGCGTTCGCCGCTCTGGTGCTCACTGCGGCCATGACGGCCGTGCAAGCGCAGGAGCATTCGCACCACGGGCACGCCGGGCAAGCCGGTCCGGCGGCCGGCGGCGCGCAACCGGATCACGCCCAGCACCGGCAGGCAGGCGGCGCCAATCCAGCCCCGGCCCCGGGCACGGTGCGCATCAAGCTTCCCAATACGGCGCTCACCGACCAGCACGGCAAGTCGGTGCGCTTCACGTCCGACGCAGTGGGCGACCGGTTAGTACTGATCAATTTCATTTACACCACCTGCACCACTGTGTGCCCGATCCAGTCGGCCCTTTTCGCCGACCTGCAGCAGCGGCTGGGCGCGCGCGCCGGCAGCGAAGTGTCGATGATTTCGGTCACGGTCGACCCGCTGCGCGATACCCCGTTACGCCTTAAACAATTCGCCGCCCAGTACAAGGCAGGGCCGGGCTGGCGCTTTCTTAGCGGCAGCAAGCAAGCGGTCGACGAGGTATTGACTGCATTCGACGTGTACACCCCGAACTTTGCCGATCATCCTGCAGTCGTTCTGGTGGGCGATCCGCGCAGCGGCGAATGGACCCGTTTCTTCGGCTTCCCCGGCTCGGACCAGATCATGTCCAAGGTCCGGCAATTGCAAGCGGCGCGCCATGCCATGCACACGGCGCAAAATAACTAGAAAGGTTTTGACAGAATGCGACAATTATTCATCGTTACAGCTACCGTCTTCGCGCTCGCAACGTCGGCGGCGTTTGCGCACAATGAACCGGAGGTCAAGGCAGGGCTGCACACGGCCGCATCGATCGCCTCGCCAGCGGTATCGAGCGCGCCGCCTGCCGTATCGGGCACGCGCGACCCCAAAGCGTATTTCACCGACGCCGATCTGGTGACCCAGGATGGCCGGAAAGTAAAGTTTTATTCCGACATGCTCAAGGGCAAGGTAGCAGTAATCAACGTGATGTATGCCAGCTGCACCGATGCCTGCCCGCTGATTACCAAGCAGCTTGCCGCAGTGCGTGACGAGCTGGGCCCGCTGTTTGGCAACAAGGTGTTTTTCGTCTCGCTCAGCAGCGATCCGGCGCGCGACACGCCGCAGGCGCTCAAGAAGTTCGCGCAAAAACAAAAGGCCGACGTGGCGGGCTGGACCTTCCTGACCGGCAGCAAAAACGATATCGACGTGATATTGAATCGGATGCGGGTCTGGTCCGAGAATGTCGAGGAGCACGCCACCGTGTTGTACATCCTGGACGTGGACCGCAAGCGCATGCGCAAAATGCTACCCAATCTGCCGCCCAAGGCGATTGCGGAAGCGGCGCGCATCATCGCATCGAACGACAAAACCCCGGTGGCCGGCACGATTCCGCATGCGAACTGACGGCAGGGGCGCAATTGCGCAGCCAATGACCGTGTCGGCAGTGTTCCGCCTGCGCTACGCCCCATTTCTGCTTGCCGTTGCGCTGGGTTGTTTGACGCAGCAGGTGCGCGCCACCCCCGCGCTCACCCCCGAGCAAGCAGCGGGCCGCGCGCTGTACGAGGAAGGCGAGAGTGCCTTCGGCGATGCGTTCAGCGGGCGGCTCGGTATCGCCCGTCAGCAAGTGCCGGGCATGGCGGTGCGCTGCGGAAACTGCCACGGCGCCGACGGGCTGGGGCGGCCGGAGGGCGGCATTCGCCCCGTCAACATCACGTGGTCCGAATTGACCAAGTCCTACGGCCACGAGCATGATACGGGCCGCCGCCATGGCCCGTTCAACGAGGCGGCGCTCAAGCGCGCCATCATCGAAGGCGTGGATCCGGCCGGCAATCAGCTCGACGCTGCGATGCCGCGCTTTAATATCAGCGGGCGCGATTTCAAGGCACTGGTGGCTTATCTGAAGCAACTGGAATATCGTCAAGACCCCGGCGTGGGGGCCCGCACGAACAGCAAGGGGACAC
>JANPCW010000474.1:0-9793 GCA_031431155.1 Janthinobacterium sp.
CCGAACTCTCGCAGAACCGGTTTTTGCCGGCACGCTTGGCTTCATAAAGTGCGTCGTCCGCCATGCTGATCAGCGACTCGACCGTTTCGGCATCGTCAGGGTAGATACTGATCCCGATACTGGTGGAAATATTGAGCGTCAGGTCATTGATGAAATACGGCTGTGACACGATTTCCACCAGCTTCGATGCCGGCCCATGGACATCAGATACGCCAGATATTTCGGCCAGCACGATCATGAATTCGTCTCCCCCGATCCTGGCCACGGTGTCTTCCTCGCGCGAGGAAGCCACTAGACGCTCGGCAACCTGTTTCAGAATCTCGTCGCCATAGGCGTGTCCGTAGGTGTCGTTGATTTGTTTGAATCCATCCAGGTCGAGATACATGATCGCAGCCCTGCGGTGGTTGCGGTGCGCATGCTGCACGGTCTTGGCGATCCGGTCTTCCAACAGGCGCCGGTTTGGCAAGCCGGTCAATGGGTCGTGCAACGCCAGTTTCTGTTGATCTTTGCTGTACTGCGCCAGTTCCTTGTAGAGCAGGCGCACTTCCAGAATATTGTATATGCGCTTGTGCAATTCAAGCAGATCGAACGGCTTGCTGATGAAGTCGCGCGCGCCGGCCTCAAGCGCTGCAATTTTAAAGCTGGGTTGGGCAGTCAAAGCCAGCACCGGCAAGTAACCGCCTTGTTCGATTTCCTTCAAGCCCTTCATTACCTGAAACCCATTGAACTCAGGCATTTGCATGTCAAGCAGGATCAGATCGTAGCAATGCTTTCGATGCAGGGCGCAAACTTGCTTGGGCGACATCGTAGAGCTGACGCACGTATAGCCGGCGTTGCCCAGCACACCCAGCATCAGCTCGATGTTGCCTGGGGAGTCGTCAACTACCAGAATCTTTGCGTTCAAAATGTCGTCGCGGCTGGGCATAGTGCTCGATCTCGGTAAGAGCCACAAAAAATCATACGCTAGCGCTCGGCTCAAAGCGTGTCGGTAAATGGTGCATGAGGCTCATGCACGCCGGACGTCAAACACATCCCGGTGGCGATATCCGCTTAAGTTGTTTCCTAGCGGAAGGTTTGTCGCCATGACTACAATATACCAAATGTGCAGAAAGTTTTTGTAGGACATCACCTCGTGTGGCGGTAGGATGATGCGGGAATGCGGGCAAATGGCCCCGAATTGCCCGGTTTCCTTAGGGTTGAGGCATCAAGACAAATCACGCTAATTAAAATTTTTCTCGATCCCTGGTCGATGAGCTGGGAGAATAATGCTACATTGTGAAGCGTTAAGCGTTGTTGGATGTGTTCAATAGCGTAAGGCGCTCTTGTCGCTGCCTGGATTGGTTGCAGCGCGACTTACTGCTATGCTTGGTCCCCAATTTGAGAATGAAGACACAATTGAACTTGAGAAACCCATTGTGTAACATCTTGCGGATGTCCCGGTGAGACAGATATGATGCTATGGAACACCTCCAAACGACGCCGCACTCACCTCGCGATCATCTCCAATGGCGGGCTCCTGGACAAGGGCGCGGCGCCCACCACTGACGATGGCGGCGCACTAACCGTGCTGGTGGTGGAGGATAACCTTGATTTCCAAGGCATACTGTGCGATCTGCTCGGGCTGCTCGGGCATAAAGTGCGTGGCGTGCCGGACGCCGAACAAGCATTGAAATTACTTATTACACAAGATTTTGATATTCTGGTCACCGACGTCAGTCTGCCGGGCATGTCGGGCATCGTGCTGGCGCAAACAGTGCTTAGCCGAAAACACGGCACGCGGATCATCTTCTCGACCGGTTATGGGTTGGAATCGATCGACAAGCTTGGTTTCGAGGCCAGTTTCCTGCGCAAACCGTATGACATGTTGCAATTAAAGGCTGCACTGGGCGGCAATTAACACCCTCGCCGCGTTGGACGAAAGTCGAGCCGATTACTGATCAACTATCAGCCGCCCTGAAATGGCTACACTCCAGGCAGGTGGCGATTTTCACGTCTATGCAAACAGGAAGCCGTTGAATGTCAGGTATCCCAGAACGAACAGGCCAAGCGCAATCGCGAATTGTTTCCAGTTGAATTTCATGGTTTCTCCGAATGCGTCTATCAGCTTTTTTCAATTAAATTATTCTCGACCGCAACTTCGCGGTGAAATCCTCGCCACAGCCGGCATCCTACTCTGAATTTGAAATCAGGCAAGAGCCTGTTCCAATTCCCTACCTTCCAAACTCATTGACGAGAATCAACCAAGTCTATTTGCACTTGCGTACAGTGGGGATGCGCGTGGTTTGCCGAATTCGATTGAAGGCATAACAACATGAAATCACTCTATCTCGTTGCTGGGGCTCGGCCCAATTTTATGAAGATCGCACCGATTGTGCGCGCGTTACGCGTCCACGGTGGTCTCAGTTTCAAAATAATACACACCGGTCAGCATTATGACCGTGAAATGAATGATGTATTTTTCGAAGAACTCGATATTCCGAAACCGGACCTGTTCATGGGCGCAGGGGGGGGGAGCCACGCCACCCAAACGGGAAAAATCATGCTCGGTTTTGAAGCGCTGTGCCTGGCCGAACGACCTGACGCGGTCTTGGTGGTGGGCGATGTCAACTCCACGCTGGCGTGCTCGATTGTCGCCAAAAAACTCAATATCCCGGTAGCTCACGTCGAGGCAGGTCTTCGCAGCGGCGACATGACGATGCCCGAAGAAATCAATCGCCTCGTCACCGATGCCATCACGGATTGGTTCTTTGTGACCGAGCCGAGCGGCGTCGAAAATCTTTTGCGAGAGGGCAAGCCAAAACACAATATTCACTTTGTCGGACATGTGATGGTCGACAACGTGTTGTTTCAAAAAAAGAAATTGATTCAAACCGATGTTTCCCGATTCGATTCAACCTTGCTCAAGGCGCGCCATGCGCGTTACGGGGTCGTTACCTTGCATCGACCCTCCAACGTCGATGACCCCATTATTTTTGCTCGTGTGGCGCGGGCGCTGCGCGATATTGGCGAACGGATTCCGCTGATATTTCCGGTGCATCCACGTACCCGCGCCAATCTTGAAAAATTTGACATCGTGCTTGGCGCCAATGTGACGCTGACCCAGCCTCTTTCTTACATGGATTTCCTCAATCTGTGGAAGGATGCCGCGATGGTGCTCACCGATAGCGGAGGCCTACAGGAGGAAACAACTGCGTTGGGTGTGCCGTGTATCACGTTAAGGGAAAATACAGAACGGCCCATCACTGTCGATGCCGGCACCAACGTCCTTGCCGGGGTTGATCCGGACCGGATTCGGCTGGAAGCGTTCAAGGTGCTGCAGGGAAATGGAAAGCGGGGCCGGTGTCCTGTACTGTGGGACGGTAAGTCAGCCGAACGGATCGTTGAAATCTTGTTCCACGAACTAGCCCGCGGCGACCAAGCGATCAAGCCGAACGTGTTACCGAAATACAGAGCGGTTGTTTCAGCGAGGGAAGGCAATGACGAGGGCGCGAGATACTGAGGTTAAGTTAACGCCAAACTTAACGCCTAGTTGATAAAAAATTACAATGTCATCGATTGCGTACGATTGCGGGCCGCTATGGCGCAACCGGCGGCCTACAATTGCCTTTACTGTCAGACATTTCGCAGATCCCGCTTTATCTCGCAACGGAGAATCGAAATGAACTTCATTTTTTGGATCGTCATTGGTGGCATCATTGGTTGGCTAGCAAGTATCATCATGAAAACCAATGCTCAACAGGGGATCTTCCTCAACATTGTGGTCGGCATCGTGGGTGCTTTCCTGGGAGGCTGGTTTCTCTCCCCGCTGTTCAACGCAGGTACCATCAACGCCAAAGACTTCAGTATCGGATCCTTATTCGTATCACTCCTGGGCGCCATTATCTTGCTCGCCATTGTAAAGTTGCTTCGAGGAAAAGCGCGCTAACACGCCCTTTACAGGGCGGTTTCAAGTACCAAGCCCCATCACCGGACGGCTGGTGCCAAATCAAGCTCCTGCAGCGGGATGAATTTATAGCGATAGTGCGTAAAAATGCTCCGCTACAGACATCTGATTCCATTCGGCATCTGATATGTCAGGAAAAGCATCCGTCGTGCCATCCAACTGCCAGATCGCGCAATTTTTCTTGATTGGCGGTACGCACGAATCGCCCACGCAGTCACGGGTCGATCTGGTCTGTGGGACGGCGCTCTGCCGCTCTTCGTCCATGCCATTGACGACATGATCGCCTGTCAGTAAATTGACCATTACATCCGGACCAGCACTGCCAGAGGCTAAATAGCTTGAATAGACATCGCACGCGTATTCTTCAGGATCATTCATATTTTCTCTTGAATTCAAGACAGCGAACTGCGTCCGTCAAACCATTGCACGGCTCCTAAGCATGATAGGTAGAATCATAGTCTGACAATACTCGGATGGGCTCAGATAACGGGCCACCTTTTTGTAAGCAGGAGGCAGGAGCGGTTGTCATCCAACTCCTACGTCCCTTCGTTCAACGGCCCTTCAACATGCCCGGCGTTTCGGCCAGTTGGTAGGTCAGCGTTTCCACATGTTGTGGCCGAAGTTGACACCACACGATCGGCCACGTGCGCTACAATTGCTAGAGTGAAAGTATCGATGTTTTTGCTCGGTCACATTACCCACGAGCCATGAGTCGCACTAAAAATGGATGCAGCGAAGGTGTTTTGAGAATTCGCACATTCGTAATCTCAAACTCAATCTATTCTCTCCTTGAACCTGGACCCATATTTATGAAATTCACATTAGCTCTGGTTGCTTTTCCGTTGATTTGCTCGCTAGGCGGTTGCGGCGCATTGGCAGCACCGTGCCGGGTAACATCAGCCGTGCTAAAAATAATTCCAGTGGTTGGCCACGCGGCGGCACTGCCGACCGACGCCTGCGCTGCCGCCATCGACTAACCGTTTTTCCCAGACCCGGTGTTGTCATTGCCGGTGTCGTCGTCGACGCTCAGGAATGAGGGCTGCCGGTCGACGGCATGTGGTGCGCCCCACGTCATGTATTGTCGATCGCCTGCCAATTTTCCGCATCCCCCTGTGCCATTTCCTGGCTCTCCGATCACACTCATCCGTTTCGATTCCCGCCATTGCCAAGGCTTGAGGCGCGAGTCCATCGATGCTATTGCGCTGGCTGGCGGCGTCATTCATAAACCACACGCGTACTAACACCATCGTCATCCCCATGCCTCGTCAATACGGCGGTGCGCACGATTGGTCCGGGCTGAAATCGGGCGGTTTAGCGTACAGTAACAACTACCGCGCGAGAAAATGATGTGCTGACTGGCCCAAAGAGCAGCGTTGCGTTTGTGTCGTCCTATGCTCTTGCCATCATGTAAGTCGGTCCAATCATCAGTTCGCGTCGTCGGCCGTGCCGCGTGGCGGCGCAACGGCCATTTCACGCCTCAAGTCACCCGCCTAGTCGACTAATCAGGATAAATCTACTATGAACAATGCTGATTCCGAAAGCGCACAATTTGACTTGCTTGAATGGCTTGAAGGCGCGCTTTTTCTCGATTTCGATGGAACGCTGGTTGAATTGGCCCCGACACCCGACGAAGTGGTCATAGCGCCCGGTTTAATTGAAGCGCTCGGCGTGATTCGCGATCGGCTCGATGGCCGCTTGGCAATCGTCTCCGGACGCCCGATCGCGCAGATCGATCGCATGCTTGCCCCACTGACGTTGCCGGTCGCCGGTGTGCATGGCATGGAACGGCGTGATGCATCCGGCACGATGTACTACGCGCCGATTCCCTCGTTTCGCGCAGTCGAGGCATGTGCTTTGCATTTGGCGTCTATCCATCCGCGCTTGCGGGTGGAGCAAAAACGCGGCGCCTTGGCGCTGCATTATCGACAGGCACCCGAACTGGAGCTGCTGTGTCAGTCTGAAATGCTCGCTGCGGTCGGGAAGTGTCCCGGCATGCTGTTATTACACGGAAAAATGGTAATCGAAGTCAAGCCTGCCAGCGCGTCAAAGGGTACCGCCATCCGCGATTTCCTGGCCGAACCGCCGTTTCTCGGACGCCGGCCACTGTTTGCCGGCGACGATACGACCGATGAGGTTGGCTTTGCGTATGTCCAGCAAGCCGGCGGGCTGGGTCTGAAGGTAGGAGCGGGACCGAGCGTGGCGCGACACCGAATTGCCACTCCAGAGGCGTTGCGCGCGACACTGGTGCATACAGCCGACATTTTGTCCAAAGGATTTTGAAATGACGAATACCGCAACCGAAACGCTTGTCCCGCCTGCTGCGCCAATTACTGCTGCGCCAATTACTGCTGGAACGACCACATCCTCGCTGGAATGCGGCGTGGTCGGCAATTGCGCGTTTAGTTCACTGGTGGATCGGATGGGACGGATGGTCTGGTGTTGCCTGCCCCGTTTCGACGGCGATCCGGTATTTAATGCTCTGCTCGATGCCTCCGACAATGGCAGCCTGTGGAGCATCGAAGTTGAAAATTTTGCCCGCAGCGAGCAATTCTACGAACCCAACACGGCTGTGCTTCGCACCCGCTTGTTCGACGTAAAAGGCCGCGGCATCGAGATCACCGACTTTGCCCCGCGTTTCATGAGCCGCGACCGGATGTTTCGACCTCTCATGTTGGTACGCCGCGTGCGCCTGCTGAGTAGCGCGGTACGGATCCGGGTGCGGCTGCGCCCGCGCTTCGACTGGGGCCGACATGCGCCGGTCATCACGCAAGGCAGTCACCACATCCGCTACGTCGGACCGGCCGAAACGCTCCGCCTCAATACGGACGCCCCGCTCAGTTACCTGCTCACTGAATCGTTCTTTGTGCTCGATAAAACCACCAACTTCCTACTCGGTCCGGACGAGACGCTGGCCGACGGTATTAACGACACCGCGCATATTTTCGAAAAAGAGACCATTAGCTACTGGCGTACCTGGAGTCGGCGACTGGCCGTGCCGCTGGAGTGGCAAGACGTGGTGATCCGCGCCGCCATTACGCTCAAGATGTCCTTGTACGAGGACACCGGCGCGATCATCGCGGCCATGACGACCAGCATTCCCGAGGCGCCGGGCAGCAGCCGCAACTGGGACTATCGCTACTGCTGGTTGCGCGACGCCTTTTTTGTGGTGCGCGCATTGAATAGCCTGTCCGAAGTAGGCACCATGGAAGATTACATGCGCTGGCTGACCAACGTGGTGGCGCGCTCCAAGGGTGGACACATCCAGCCGCTGTACGGCATCGGGCTCGAGGAGCTGCTGCCGGAGTCGATCGTCGATCATTTACCGGGATACCGCGACCATGCACCGGTGCGCGTGGGCAACCAGGCGCAGGAGCATTTCCAGCATGATGTGTACGGCAATATCATCCTGGGCGCGGCGCAGGCGTTCCTCGACCAGCGTCTGTTCCACCGCGCCGGCCTGGCTGAATTCGGCTATCTGGAAGCTGTGGGCGAGCAGGCGTTTCGCGTCTATGCCGAGCCCGACGCCGGGATGTGGGAGTTGCGCTCGCGGGCGCGGGTGCATACCTCGTCGGTGCTGATGAGTTGGGCCGCCTGCGACCGTCTGTCCAAGATCGCGCATGCACTGGGACTTGCCGATCGTGCCGAGCACTGGCACAGCCGTGCCGACATCATTCGTGAACGTCTGCTGCGCGAGGCCTGGAGCGAGGAACGGCAAGCCTTTGCCGAAAGCCTGGGCGGGCGCGATCTCGACGCCAGCGTGTTGCTGATGGCTGAAGTCAATTTCATCGACCCCAACGATCCGCGCTTCATCGCCACCGTGGACGCGCTTGAGCGCTCGCTGTGCGACGGCCCTTACATGCGCCGCTACGAAGCGCCCGACGATTTCGGCAAGCCCGAGACGGCGTTCAATATCTGCACCTTTTGGCGCATCGATGCGCTGGCGCGCATTGGCCGCAAAGCGCAGGCGCGCGAAATCTTTGAAACCATGCTCAAGGCGCGCAACCATCTTGGATTGCTGTCCGAGGATACCCACCCGGTCACCGGCGAAATGTGGGGTAATTTCCCTCAGACTTACTCGATGGTCGGCTTGATCAACTGCGCTGTGCGCCTGTCCGCCCCCTGGGACAGCGCCATTTAGTCGCATTAAGGAACCTATGTCACGTCTCGTTATTGTTTCAAACCGTGTTGCCGATCCGCGCAAACCGGCTGCCGGCGGCTTGGCGGTGGCGCTCGGCGAAAGCATGAAGAAAACCGGCGCCCTCTGGTTTGGCTGGAGCGGGAAGATACTTGAAACAGCCGAAGGGGGCACCCCCGGCGAAGGCGAGTTGCATACGCAAAAAGCGGGCAATGTCACGCTGGTCACGGTCGACCTATGCCGCCAGGATCACGATACCTATTATCTCGGCTACTCCAACGATGTGTTGTGGCCGGTGTTCCACTACCGGTTGGACTTGGGCAACTATGATCCGGCCTTTGCCGCCGGTTACCGCCGCGTGAACGAACTGTTCGCGCGCAAGCTCATGCCACTGCTCAAGCCCGACGACACGATCTGGGTCCATGACTATCACCTGATCCCGCTTGCGGCAAACCTGCGCGCCATGGGGTGCCGGAACCGCATCGGATTTTTCCTGCATATTCCGATGCCACCGCCATTGATCATGGCCGCCATCCCGCAGCAGGATTGGCTGATGCGCTCGCTCTTCGCCTACGATCTCGTTGGTTTTCAGAGCGATGCCGATCTGCTCAATTTTTCGCACTACGTGCAAGCCGAGGCGCACGCCGAAGTGTTGCCGGACGGGCGCTACCGTGCTTTCAACCTGACGGTGCAGGCCGGTGCATTTCCGATCGGCATCGACGTCGACGAGTTTACACGAATGGCCAACACCAGCGAAGGCCGGGAGATGTTCGAGCGCATGCGCGAGGAATATTCGCGTCGTCAATTGCTGGTAGGGGTTGACCGGCTCGACTATTCCAAGGGGCTGCCGCAACGCATCCGCGCATTCCGTGAACTGTTGGTGCGCTATCCGGAAAACCGCAATAGCGCCACCTTGATCCAGATTGCCTCTCCCAGCCGCGAGGATGTCGACGCCTACGCCAACATCCGCAACGAGATGGCCCATTTGTGTGGCGCCGTGAATGGTGATTTTGGCGAACTGGACTGGATGCCAATCCGCTACATTCACCGGATCGTGGCGCGTAAGCGTCTGCCTGGCGTGTATCGCGCCAGCCGCGTCGCGCTGGTCACCCCATTGCGCGACGGCATGAATCTGGTTGCCAAGGAATTCATCGCAGCGCAAGATCCGCTCGATCCGGGCGTGCTGGTACTGTCGCGTTTTGCTGGCGCCGCCGAACAACTGCGGGAGGCGCTGCTGGTCAATCCCTACGATATCGAGCGCACGGCGCAGTCGATCCAACAGGCACTGCGGATGCCCTTGGACGAGCGCCGCAATCGGCATGAGGCGCTCTTGCGCCGAATTAAAGCGCAAGACGTCCATTGGTGGTGCGAGACCTTTCTTGCAACGCTGGCCGATATCGAGTTATCCCCTCCGTCGTTAGTTTCCGGTGCGGTCGGATAACGGCACTCTCATCGGTTTGGCCTGCTGGCGTCGTTTAGTTCGCCAGCAGAAGTCGGTCACACCGGGCCGGGGCACCTCGCCCTCGGAGCGTCGACGCGCAATGCGTCGACGCTGCGCATCGGAAATCTCTGCGCCATAGACAGGTTAAGCAACTGTTGTTACACTCGCTTGCTTGTAAAAACAATAACTACGCTTGCCAATTCCCAATGTCTCTGCACCGCTCTGAACGAGCGGTGCCAGACGGTGGCGGCGTACGTTCCTATTCCGTTTTTCG
>JANPCW010000475.1:0-1741 GCA_031431155.1 Janthinobacterium sp.
AAACTGATGGCTGAATGGAACCAGGCGGCAGTGCTTTATTTGCGCTCGGTCAAGGATAGGCAGTCCGGCAAGAACACCGATCCGAAGTTGACCGAATTTCGCTGGATGCTCGAAGAGTTGCGGGTATCGCTGTTCGCCCAGGAATTGCGCACGCCGATGCCGGTGTCTGTCAAGCGCCTGCAAAAAGTGTGGGAATCGATGCAGCGTTAGCTCGGGCTGGATGCTCTATGCGAGTTAGCGTACCGAACCGATTCTGGTTTGCGGGTATGGTGGCGTCAATATGGAGGAAAACTACGATGCATTTCGCAAATTGGATTCATTTCGCAAGGCTGCGATGGCACGCATGACCGGTGCAGCATTGTTACGCGGGCTGGTGCGCGCCGGAAAGGCGCAGCAACGCAACGCCAAGAAGTTGGTCAAGATACTGCTCGCCAGTCCGAAACCGGCACCGAAAGCGAAAAAACGTGCGCCGGCATTGAAGCGCGTCAGTCCACCGATAAAATTAGTATCTGTGAAAGCGCGCGCGGTTCCCATTGTGGCGCCGGACGTGCGCCTGAAGGCGGTTCCTTACGCCGCTCCCTTGCCTGGAAAGTGGCTTGTGTCCCATTATTCCGCGCTCTCCGGGCATGCCGGCTTGGCGATGCGGCGCATGAGCTATTGGTTGTATCTGCCCGAACAGCGCCCGGTTGCACCGCTCGCAGCGCGCTCCGATCCCGGCTTGCCGTTGATCGTGATGCTGCATGGATGCGATCAAACGGCCACCCAGTTTGCTCAGGGCACGCGCATGAACCAGCTCGCCGAACAAAAAGGCTATGCGGTGCTGTATCCACAGCAGTTGTTGCGCAACCATCCGAACCGCTGCTGGAAATGGTATGACAAGGCCACGCAGGCGGGCGGCGGTGACGTGAAAATGATCGTCGGCATGATCGAGAAGGTCGCCGCACAATATCGGATCGATCGATCGCGCATTTATATCTGCGGCATCTCGGCCGGTGCTGCCATGGCCAATATCGTGGCGCTACATCATCCTGAACTGATCGCCGCGGTCGGCCTGCTTTCGGCACCCATGTTCGGGGCCGGGCACAATGCGATCGGCGCGTACGGTGTCATGCAGCATGGCGCCAGCGGCCGGGTGGGCACCGCGATCGCCGAAGTGTTGTACAAATTTCCAGCGTTTCCCTCGATGCCGGCGATCCTGATTCAGGGCCTTGAAGACAAGGTGGTGCGCCCGATCAACCAGACCCAGTTGGCGCAGCAAAGCTTGCTGTTAAATCGAATGGGTCCCGATAGCGCGCAGCCGGTGGTGGACAAGCCGGCGCTGCGCCCGACTGGCCGCAATCCCGGCAACCCGTATCAGGTTCGCGATTTTAAGCGGGGCAGAAAACTGATGCTGCGGGTGGCGCAGATTGCGCACCTGGAGCACGCGTGGAGCGGCGGCGATCCCACGCTGCCCCATCATTCGGGTGCCGGTCCCGATGCCAGCAAGATGATGCTCGATTTTTTTGCGCGCCATCAGCGCGTGGCCTCGCGCAGTATCAGCGCGCGCGAATAGAGGAGGAAATCGTCGAGGTGGTTTTCGAGGATCGCAATAGTGACGGCCAGTTGCAGGGTCTGATAGTCGTGCACGGCGATGTTGCGAAAGCCGACCATTCGCTTGAGGCCGTCAGCCAGACTGGCCTCGATCCAGCCACCTTGTGCGAGCAGGGTAAATATATCGCGGGCACTTTGTGGCAAGCCCAGG
>JANPCW010000476.1:0-9691 GCA_031431155.1 Janthinobacterium sp.
ATGCGATCGTCGGGCTGGGTAGCTTTGAGCGCGCCGCGCTGGCCCTCTCGATCAGCCAGCCTGCGGTATCGCATCGCCTGCGCGCGCTGGAAGAGTCGGTCGGGGCGCTATTGGTGATCCGCAGCCAGCCACCGCAAGCGACCGAACAGGGGCAGCGCTTGATCGCGCATTACCGCCAGGTGCGGGTACTGGAAGCGGCCCTGCAGCCGGCGCCGGGTACGCTGGCGGAATTGCCGCAGCTGGCGATCGCCGTCAACGCCGACAGTGCCGCAACCTGGCTTCCAGAAGCGCTTGCGCCGCTGCTGACGCCGCCTTCATGCTTGATCGATGTCCGTATCGACGACCAGGACCACACACTGCGCCAGCTGCGCGAAGGCAGGGTGGTTGCTTGCGTCACCAGCGCCATGGAAGCGGTCGCCGGGACCGATTTGACACCGCTTGGCATCATGCGTTACCACTGCGTCGCCACGCCTGGTTTCGCGCGGCGCTGGATGCCTGACGGCCTGACCGTGGAGGCGGTGTCGCATGCACCGGCGCTGATCTACAACCAGCGTGACGCCATGCACGACAACTACTTGCAGCAGCAGTTAGGCTGGAATGGCAATTACCCGCGCCACACCTTCGCCACCTCAGAAGGCTTTGTGCACCTGATCGAATCCGGGCATGCTTACGGGATGGTGCCGGCGTTGCAGGCCCGGTCTTTACTGGAATCGGGCGCGCTATGCGAGATCGCGCGCAGCCCGCCTTACGATGTGGCGTTAAACTGGTACAGCTGGTCGATCCAGACGCCGCTGACGCGCGCTCTTACCGAGTCCGTCGTGGCGACGGCTGCCCGTTGGCTGGAACCTGTGCATTAAATCGGACATATTAAATCGGACATTGCATGATCGATCCGATGTTGTCATGGACGCGGGTAGAGTTTGGCAAAAATGATCGAGGCGCGCAGCCAGACAGCGCTCCCCACTTTGCGATGCTCGCTGGCGAACCAGGCGCTATTGGTGATACGGTTATCGCGCGGCACGTCGGCAGACCGGCGCGCGCCTGCGGCGTTGTTCTTCAACCAATTTGAAATTTCGGCGGCCGATTTTTCATCCATGCTGGCACGGTGCCGAAGTGTTTGCCGAGCGAGCCCATCAAACTGAGCCAGGACTTTGCAGGAAGCAGACCGGGCGCATACGAAGTATGGCATCTGCCGCATTCGGCATAGGATGCCGGCACTGTCGGACATGGCCATGGTTGAGGCGAGCGCGACGGATAACGCCGCGACCAGCCGCGTGAAGTTTTTCATCATGATTTTTTCCTATTTGATGGTCAGTAGCCAGGCGATGACATCGGATTTTTCCTGCGCGCTGCATTCCCTGGACAAAACGTCCTTGCAGTTGCGCTTGAACCATTTTTCAGATATAGCCGGGTCGGTGAACCGTTTCGCGTTAGCCGAAGCGAGAGCAACCTTAAGGGAACCTTATGTACCGAGCGCGTTTGCATACTGCCGCAGTCTGTCGTGTTCGCTAAAAGCGAAGAAATTGACTACAATGGGCCGCGCTGATGGCGGTAATCTTCCCCCCAATATTGCAGGTCGTAAAGCTCAACAAGATTGCGACCGAGCCTGCATCAATCGAACTCCGGTCGATTGGTCAATGGACGTCGCCCTCAAAGTGAGCGCAACCCTAACTTCAAACCGGTCTAACAGACACAAAGGACCAATCCCATGTATCCAGAGCGCGTCGTCAAGGCCTTGCAACGGGCCAGAGCCCATATTCAGGCAGGCAATCCTGAACTCGCGCTACCCGATCTTGAAAAATCGGTCCAGAAGTCGCCCAAGGGGTTCGATGCATGGTTCCTTTTGGGGCAGGCGCGCGGGCTGCTCAGCGAGCATGCCCAAGCCGAAGCCTGCTTCAAAAAAGCCGCGCTTTATCAACCAAAAAATGCCGACCTCTGGTTCAACCTTGGGATCGGCTACTCCAGCCGCGAGATGTTCAGCCAAGCTATTCCTTGCTATGAAAAATCCATCGTGTATGCCGGAGCCATCAAGGTCGAGGCCTACCATAATCTCGGTTCATGCCTGCTGTCGGTAGAGCGCTATGAAGAAGCGGCTGCCATTTTCCAGGGATTGCTAAGACTGCATGACACGGCCGACCTGCATGCCCTGCTGGGAATTGCGCTGCAAGCAGTTGAAAATTATCCGGCAGCGCTGGCGGCCTATACCGGCGCCCTGGAACGGGGGATGGACAACTACACCCTCAATCTCAATCTGGGCACTTGCCATTACACGCTCAATGACTTTGTGGAATCGATCCGGTATGCCGGGCATGCCTTGGCGAACAAGCCCGGCGATGCGGTGGCCCAATTCAACCTGGCGCGCGGTTTGCTGGAACAAGGGGAAATCGGGCAAGCGCTCGACCTGCTCAAGGAATGCAAGCTGCCTGCGGCCGGCCCTGCGCGCCTGCTCGCGCTCAATTATCTGGAACCCCATGATCCCGCCGAAATTCTTGCGCAGCACCGCGCCTGGGGAGGCCGGCAGCCAGCGCTTTCAACGCGTGCACGCGCCAAGCCGGCGGATCGCGAAAAACCGCTGCGGCTTGGTTTTGTCTCGGCCGATCTGCGCCAGCACCCGGTCGCGTTTTTCCTGGAGCGCCTGATTGAACAGATCGACCGCTCGGCGTTTTCGGTTCATATCTTTTCCGATGTGCACAGGCCCGATGGAGTGACCGGGCGCTTCCGGAACATGGCCGATGGCTGGATCGAGATCGCCGGCATCACCGACCAGGCCGAAGTCGCGCGGCTGATCGATGCGCAGGAAATCGATATCCTGTTCGACCTGGGGGGCCACACCAGCGAGCGCATCGGTCTGTTTGCCAGCCGTCTGGCCCCGGTACAGGTCAGCTACCTGGGCTATGGCGCGACCAGCGGGATGCCGCAAATGGATTACTTCATGACCGATAGCCGGCTCGACCCGGCCGGCCTGACCGAAGCGCACTACACAGAAAAGCTGTGCCGCCTGGGAGCTGCTTTTGCAACTTACACGCCGCCAGACAGTGCGCCGACCATTGCTGCGCTGCCGATGCTGAAAAACGGCCATCCGGTGTTTGGCGCTTTCCACAAACTGAGCAAGATCAGCCCGCAAACCATCGCCATGTGGGCCAGCGTACTGGCGGCGGTACCGGATGCAACAATGCTGTTGATGGCCAAGGGACTGGGGACGGAGAGCGGCCAGCAACGGGTCCGGGACGCGTTTGCCGCTTACGGCATAGGCGCGAACCGACTCGATCTGCGTGGCAGCGCCGACCTCGGCGAATACCTTGCCGCCCATAACGAAGTCGATCTGCTGCTCGACTGCTTTCCGTGGAATAGCCACACCACCGCCATGCACGGGCTGTGGATGGGCGTGCCCACCATTACCATGCGCGGCCAGCATCATGCCGCACGATTTGGCGAGCTGGTCTTGGGCGGATTGGGGCTAGACCAGTTTATTGCACGCGACCAGCAGGAATTTGCGGCCATCGCCGCCAGCCTGAGCGCAGACAGCGCGCAGCTACAAGCGCTGCGCGCATCGCTGAGAGACCGGCTGGAGCGATCGATCCATTGCGACCATCGCGCCCTGGCGTTACGCTTCGGCCAAGCCTGTCGCCAAATGTGGCATCACTATTGTGATGGAACTCACGCGGATATCACTGTCGTTTCGGAATGACGCAAGCAATCGATCCATCCTCTGTTGTTATGGGCGCGGGTAGAGTTTGGCCAAAATGAGCGATGCCATCCCGGTCAAGGCGGCCGCGAGTTTGGCTTCGGCTCCGGCCTTGTCTTGCGTGTCCGCTGCGCGCGCGCTGTGCCATACGTCGCTCAGCACGTTTTCATTGAGCGTCACGGCGGACTCGACTTCACTTTGCCAAAACCCCGGCGCTTCGCCCTCGACGAAATTGCCGCGCCCGCGGCCGAAATGGGCGACCGCCAGATAGCGCAGCAAGCCGGCAATGACCAGCGTGCGCAGGAAGTCGTCAGTGAACCGTACGGTCGGCGCGGTCCGGTCGGTCGTTGCGTTGAACGCCCAGGCGGCGCCGGCAAATGTCATCGCTCCGACCACACTCCCAACCAGGGCGCCGGCGCCGAAAGTGAGGCCGCCGGCCATCAGGTCGGCCGATAGTCCGGTGGCCGCACCCGAGATGATTGCGCCAAGCAATCCGGCCTGCTTGGTGTCGAGCGGCGCGCGCACCACAAATGCCTGGTGTACGCGCTCATTGATCTTGGCGGCAGCGCCGGGGTCGAGCCGGTACAGCTTGAGCAAGCCGGCGGTGGTGGTGACGACGCTGTCGTTGAGGCGCGTCATCAACACCGTCATGGCCTTGTCCTGGCGCTTCAGGTCGCGCCGCTTGCCCAGGCCGATCGCCTTCAACACGGTGCCGATGAGGGCGCCGCTTGCGATCTCGATCGGTTCGCTGTCGCGCGCCGCGTTGACGATCTGCTGCGCGATCAATGCCATCGCCGCATCGAAGCGCGCCGCGTTTTCCTGCTCCCATACCCGAAACAGTCGGGCGTACCCGTCCTTCTTTTCCACGGGGATCAGCTCACCGACGGCTTCGTAGAACACGCGCTCGTGGACCCAGCAACGGGCAAAAGCGTCCATTGCAATGACTTTCTGCACCATCGGGTAGATGGCGAGGTGATCCTTCCAGCGCACCTGTTCGGCCTGCTCCTCGGCAAACGGACGGGGCGGGCCCATCTGGTTAAGCAAGACCACCACCGGCTTGGCTAGCCATTGCAGGATCTTCATCTCGGACGCAAGGTAGCCCGCATCGTTCGGATCTTCCGATGAGTTGACCAGGTACAGCACGACATCGGCCTCGTCGCGCGCCGTTCTCACGGCATGCTGGCTCAACCAGAACGGCCGGTCGCGGTAGCGGTCGACGACTTCGCGCAGGAACCAACCGATCGGATTGCCTGACATGCTGAGTCGCTTAAACAGGCGCACCGAGTCGCCGAATCCGGGCGTATCCCACAGCTGCAACAGGTCCCCGGTCGGGCTCGACAAAAGCGTGTGCGACTCGGACAAGGTGGTCACGTGGGGCGCATCGCGCACTTCGCCCAGATCGATGCCGATCAAGGTTCTGGCCAGCGTTGTCTTGCCCGCGTTGGTATGGGAAATGAGGGCGAACTGAATCTGGACCGGGGCGTCGTTCATTGTGGGGGGGGCCAAGTAGTCAAGCCGCGTGCGAGTTCGTCGGCGCGGGCTTGCGGGTTGAGCAAATTGACGATGCAAGAGGCTACATTGTGCAGCTCGCAGAACTGGCGCCACAGGGCGATGCGCTCGCGCACCCTGGACTGGCCACCAGCCTGGGTTCCGACCCGCTCAAGGTAAGCGGATTCGTCGATCAACACGGAAATGCCGCGCGCCGCGCCGCGCACCAGGTGATCGAGAAAGGCGCCGTGGTTTTCCTTTTCTGGAGTTGCGCTCAGATTGAACAGGGCAACCGTGAGTGCGATGTCGGCGTTGTCGAGGGTGGCGCCCTTTAGCGCATCGTGCGCTTCCTCGCCGTAGGAGGTCGACGGGCGTAGCATCACGCGGGCTTGCTCGCCGAGCAGCATGCGGGCCACCAGCGCGAGGTTCTGGTCCCTCGCTTCGTCGACGCTAAAGCTGTAGGGAAAGACCCGCAGCACGGCTGGCGCGCCAGAGCCAATTTTCTCGGTCAGTTTGCGGAAGTAGGGCTGCCCGAGATCAAGCGGAAAGTGGTCGGCCAGCTTGTTTTCCGTCCATCTGGCTGCGAACCCAAGCGCCACGCGCGGCAAAATTACGAGAAGAAACAAGGTGCTGGCGTATAAGTGAACCCAGAGTGCGCCACCGGTTGCCGCGGCCGACGGGGAAAATCGCAGCGCATTCACATCCGCGAGCGAAAAGCCCGGCAGGTGGAATAGGGCGATGGCCGGCATGAACAATACCGACAGGACCGTGTGCACCTGTTGCGCGTCGAGGAAAGTGCTTTCCCATCCAGCCTGGTATTGGGACAAAACCCCGCGCGCGTACAGGGAAATGACAGCACCCAACGCGAAACAGGCTGCACTGAAGTGGATGATGCGTTTGACCCGCGCCCGCGTCAGCGGCGCACTCAGTTCCACCCATTGCGCGCCGAAGCTGGCCAGCGCGGCTGCCAGCGCCTGCGGCAGCTTGCGCGGCGCAGGCATCCTGGCGCCGGTCAGACGCCCCAGCAAATCCACGTTCATCCCGCGCTTCCTGGAGGCTGGTACGGCGAGCCAAAGCAGCAAGCCGGCATACACCAGCAGGTTCCACAAAATGATCAACAACAGGGGCGCCGATAGCAGGTCGACCCGGTGCGGATCGCTGATATGGTCGAGCAAGGCACCCGACAAAAGGGCAGCTACAGGCAAACCGACGCCAAGGCCGCGCGACCAGTTGTTCCTTGCGATGAAACGCGAAAATGCGGGGGTGCGTGCGGCGATTTTTTTCAGGATCTGTTCGGCACGCTTTTGCAGGAACAGGTCAGCGGTCATGGCCGACTTCTGGTCCGACGCATCCCATTGCGCCAGTTCGCAGGCGCTTCGGCTGGCATACATCCTGTCGTCGTCGCTCAGTATCTGACGTTCGCGATCGGTGCTTTCAATTGCCCGCACCAACACGACATCCCGCGCAACCTGCTCGTCCATGACCGTCCTGATTGAAGGTGCAAACACGCTATTGTAGTTTGAATAAGCGCGTCGGTGGCTGGACAGCGGGAGCGGTCGATAATTGCAGGCTGTAGGGCGGATGAGCGAAGCGTTATCCGCCGAACGTTGGCGCCTAACCTTGGCGGATTGCGGCCGGTCACCGGCGCTCATCCGCCCTACAATTGCGCTGGGCTGGCAGACCCATTCAGACTCTGGCGGCGGTTAATTGCCCGCAATCGTCAGTGGCCGAAGCTTGCCCACGGCGTATCCCTGGGCGTAGTCGACGCCGAGTGTGCGCACCACGTCGAGCGTGGAGCTGTCTTCGACGTATTCGGCCACGGTCTGGATCCCCATCACATGGCCGACCTCGTTGATGGCCTTGACCATCGCCCGGTTGATCGCATTGCTGGCAATGTCGCGGATAAAGATGCCGTCAATTTTCAGGTAGTCGACCGGCAGCGCCTTGAGATAGGCGAACGACGACAGGCCGCTGCCGAAATCGTCAAGCGAAAAACGGCAACCCAGCGCCTTTAGCCGGGACATGAAGACCTGCGCTTTCGGCAAATTGGCGATGACGGCCGTTTCCGTGATCTCAAAGCAAATCTGCTCGGGCGCGATCTCGAATTCGACGAACTGTTCGAGGATGTAGTCGTGCAGACCCACGTCGCCCAACGAGACGCCCGACATGTTGACCGAATACAGCGCGTGCGCGGCGCGATGACTGTCGATGAAGCGCACCGCGGGCGGCAGCGAGTCGCGCACGCTGCGGATGTGGTGGCACACGGCGCGGATCACCCACCGGTCAATCGAGCACATCAGATCGTAGCGCTCGGCGGCCGGGATGAAGGCGCCCGGCAAGATCAGGTCGCCATTGCCGTTGTCGATCCGGATCAATACCTCGTCGTGCTGCTCGGCCGGTGCGTTCAGGTTGACGATCGGCAGCGCGAACAGCCTGAATTTGTGCTGCTCGAACGCTTCCTTCAGGCGTGAAATCCACAGCATTTCGCCATGGCGCCGGGCCAGCATCTGGTCCGACTCCTGGTAGCGGTGGACCCGGTTGCGGCCCTGATCCTTGGCCATGTAGCAGGCCTGGTCGGCCGCGATCAGCAGCTCGGTCATCGATTTGCTGTCCTGGTTGATTTCCACCATGCCAATGCTGGCGCCCAGTTCAAACGAGCGCCGGTCCCACACGAAGCGGAAATCCTTGATCGCCTGCCGGATCTGGTCGGCGATCACCAGCGCCTGCTCGGGCGGACAGTGCGGCAGCAGCACGCCGAGCTCGTCGCCGCCCAAGCGCGCCAGGATGTCGCTGTCGCGCAGCTGGGTCTGCAGCAGCTTGGCCAGCAATTGCAGCAACACGTCGCCGGCGCCGTGGCCGCAGGTGTCGTTGACGATCTTGAACTGGTCCAGATCCAGGTACAGCAGCGCATGCACGTGACCCTCGTTTTTGGCCGAACCGAGCAAGGCGGCGACGTGGCCTTCGTATTCGCGCCGGTTGATCAGTCCAGTGAGCGCGACGTGGGTGGCGTGCCAGGACAATTGCTGGGTCAGTTTGCGCTCGTGGCTGACGTCGCGAAACACCACCACCGCGCCGATCACCTGCCCGTCGGGCGACCAGATCGGGGCGGCCGATTCCTCGATCGAGATGCGGCGCCCCTCGCGCGTGACCAGCTGGCTGTGGGTCGCGCTGCCAATCGCTTGCTTCAGGCGCAGGCACTTGCGCACGATATTTTCAATCGGGGCGCCGGTGCTCTCGTCGATCAGCTTGAGCGTTTCGGCAATGTCCACGCCGGCGGCGTACTTTGTGCTCCAGCCGGTCAGCTGTTCGGCGACCCGGTTCAGGTATTGGGTGTTGCCTTGCGCATCGGCGGTGATCACGCCGTCGCCGATGGCGCCCAGCGTCAACTCGGCCTGTTCCTTTTGTTCGGCCGTGATCAGTTCGGCCAACTTGCGCGTGGTGATGTCCCAGACAATGCCAAGCGCGCCCTCGGCACGACTATCGCGACCCGAAAACACTTGCCCCTTGGCCGCCAGCCAGTGTTCCGACCCGTCGTTCCACAGGATGCGGAACTCCAGCTCGTAGTCGCCGCGCCGGTCGACGCCGTCCTGCATGACATGGGTCACGTAGTCCCTGTCACTGGGGTGGACAAATTGGAGAAACGTCTTGAACGATTGCGTGAGCGGGAAAGCGGCCAGCCCCAGCATGGTCGCGCCATGTGCCGACCAGTTCACGACACCCTCGACGACCTTGTTGTCGAGGATTTTCGAGCTCCAGATCGCCATATGAGCGGCCTCCAGCACCAGGTGGAGGCGTTGTTGAAGGTCTTTCATGGCTTTTCCGCATTGAGTAACTGCGCCCGTAACGGGCAGTAACGGGCACTTAGCCGAGCAATCGACGGTTGGACATTTTTTGGGGCGAAAGGTTCCTGCGTCGGATGGGTGCGGTGTAAGATCGACGCCATGGATAGGATGAAACAGGAGCGTCAGGATGGGGTCAAGACAAAGTACGGTCGACTATCTGGTGGACCAGATGAGCGGTGCGGGCGCCGTATCGGGCAGGAAGATGTTTGGTGAATATGGGATTTACTGCGAGGGAAAAATGGTCGCCCTGGTGTGCGACGACCAATTGTTCATCAAGCCGACGGCGGCCGGCCGGGCCTTGATCGCCGATCTGCGGGAAGCGCCGCCCTATCCGGGTGCCAAACCGTGCTTTCTGATCGAGGGCGACCTGTGGGAAGACCGCGCCTGGCTCAGCGAGTTGGTCAAAGTGAGCGCGCGCGAGCTGCCGCTGCCGGCCCCGAAAAAGAAAAAGGCCGGTTAGATCGCGCCGTCGCCGGCATTGTTGTTCGATCCTGGCAATTTTTCTGTAACTTCACGCCTTGGCCATGCGGACCAAGGTGCTGGTCCCGAGGACGGCAAGCAGGGCGAGCCCACCGGCAGCAATCCCGGCCAGCGCGTCGAGCAGGGTCGGCACCGCCAGCGCCAGCAAGGCGCCGATTGCCTGCACCGCGCCAGCCTTCTGCGCCAGGCCGTGGAC
>JANPCW010000477.1:0-2992 GCA_031431155.1 Janthinobacterium sp.
ATAGCCTTCGGCTTCGCGCTTGCGGGCCGCATCGAGCAGCAAAATCGCGTTCTTGGCTACCAGTCCCATCAGCATGATGATGCCGATAAAGCTCATCAAATTGAGCGTGTTCTTGGTGATCAGCAGCGCCAGCACCACCCCGATCAGGGACAGCGGCAAGGACAGCATGACCGCCAGCGGCGCCGTGAACGAACCAAACTGCATCACCAGAATCAGGTACATCAAGCCGATTCCGGACACCAGCGCGATCGCCATTTCGGTAAACAGTTCCTTCTGGTCCTGCCCGGCACCGCTCAGGGCCAAGCCATAGCCGGGCGGATAGTCGAACGATTTTGCCAGCTTCATCGCATCGTCGGTCACTTCGCCATTCGAGCGCCCCTGCGCATTGGCCGACACTGTAATGGTACGCTTGCCATTGGTGTGCTCAATCCCCGACGGCCCTTTGCCCATGGTGATGGTGGCGATCTGGTCCAGCGGCACCATCTGGTTGGTGCCCGAGACGGCGATCGGCAGGCGCTCGATGTTGTCGGCGCTGACCCGGTCGGCCGGATGCAGGCGCACCGCGACGTCGCGCGTCTCGCCGGTCGGATCGACCCAGTCGCCCACTTCGACGCCGGCAAACGCGACCCGCAACGCTTGCGCCGCATCGTTGACCGAAATTCCCATCGAATTGGCCAGCCCGCGGTTCAATTCGATCTGCAACTCGTTTTTCGGATCCTGTTGGGACAGGCCGACGTCGACCGCGCCGGGCACCTGGCGCAGCTTATCCATATAGGCACTGGTGATTTCCATCAGGCGGCGCGAGTCCGGACCGGTAAATTCGATCTGGATCGGCTTTTGCGCGCCGTTGTTCAAGTCGTCCAACACCACATACTCGGCGCCGACCAGCTGGCGCACTTTCTCGCGCAGCTCGACCGCGATTTCCTTGGCGCTACGACTGCGCGTCTTGCGCTTGCCGATGTCCACATAGATCCGTCCGCCACCGGCGTTGATGTTGCTGTTGGTCGCTTTTGTCTCGGGAATCGAGCGCGCCATCTCGGCCGCCCGCTCCAGTTTCAGGCGCGAATATTCGATGCTCGATGACGATGGGGTGCGCACATCGATCATCAGGTTGCCCGAATCGGCCGCCGGCAGGAAGCTCGATCCGCCAAAAAACTTGTGCAAGGCCAGTGCGCCAACCAGGCTCGCCACGGCGAGCAGCGCCATCGAGCGCCGGTGATGCAAGGCCCATGCGATGACCAGGCCATAACGGTCGGCCTGACGGTCGAACCAGTCATTGAAGCGCGCCAGCACGCGACTGACGCCCTTTTTCGGTTTGGTATGGTGGTCGGCCGGATCGCCCCAGTAAGCCGACAGCATCGGGTCGAGCGTAAAGGAAATGGCCAGGCTGACCAGCACCGAGCAGGTCACCGTCAGCGCGAACGGGCGGAACCATTCGCCCGAGATGCCGGGCATGAACGCCACCGGGATGAATACGGCAATGATCGAGAAGGTGGTCGCGGCCACCGCCATGCCGATCTCGGCCGTGCCTTCGAGGGCAGCCTTGCGGCGGTCGGAGCCGCACTGCATGTGGCGCACGATGTTTTCACGCACCACAATCGCGTCATCGATCAGCACGCCAATGGCCAGCGACAGCCCGAGCAAGGTCATGAAATTGAGCGTGAAGCCGCACAGCCAGACGGCGATGAAGGCGGCGATCACCGAGGTCGGCAGGCTGAGCGCCGTAATCAGGGTCGAGCGCCACGAGTTCAGGAAAGCGTACACCACGAAAATGGTCAATACGGCGCCGAACATCAGCGATTCGATCACGTTGTTCAGGCTCTTTTGCGACTCGTCGCCGCCGTCGCGCGTGATCTCAAGCGAGGTGCCAGGTTGGTCTTTCTTGAAACCGTCGTTCAATTCCTTAACGATGTCGCGCACCTTGTTGGCTACCGACACTGTGCTGGCATCCTTCGAACGGGTGATCGTGATGCCCACGTTGGGCTTGCCGCTGCGGATGCTGAAACTGTTGATATCGGCGAAACCGTCCTCGATTTCGGCGACCTGGGCCAAGCGCACGATTTCATCGCCGCGGCGCTTGACCACGATTTGCTGGAACTCGTCGGGTGATTCGATGCGCCCCACCAGCCGGATGCTCTTTTCATCGAGCGTGCCGCGCACCTTGCCCACCGGCGCATTGGTATTCTGGTTGCGCAGCGCAGCGACCACTTCGCTGACCGACACATTGTATTCACGCAGTTTTTCGGCGCGCAGCAGCACCGACAGCTCGCGCTTGAGCGCCCCGTTGACAGCGACGATGGAAACGCCATCGACCCCGCGAAATTTGTCAGCGAGCACATCTTCAGCCAGTCGCGAAATTTCAGCGTGCGACAGGACCGACGACGATAGCGCCAGGTTCATGATCGGCTGGGCCGCCGGGTCGATCCGGCGCAAGATCGGCTCGCGCATCTCGGTGGGCAGTTTGTAGCGCACGCTCGCGATCGCGTTGCGCACTTCGTCGGACGCCTCGATCAAGTTCTTCTTGAAGTTAAACTTGAGGAAAATGCTGGCATTTCCTTCGGCCGCCTCTGAATTGACTTCGGTCACGCCTGAAATGCTTTGCAGGGACTTTTCGACCCGGTTGATGATTTCGCGCTCGACCGTGTCAGGAGAAGCGCCGGGATAAGGAAGATTGACGATGATGAAGGGTACTTCAACGTCCGGGCTCTGGTTGACGCGCAGTTTCGTGAGCGCCAGCAAGCCCAGGCACATCATCGCCACGATCAGCACGATCGTGGCAACCGGCCGCTTGATACTGAAGTCGGAGAGGAACATGGCTTATTTTCCTTGTACTTGCTTGGTGCTCATCGCGCTGGCACCGGCAGCGGCGCTGGCCACCTTGGCTGCGGAAAGTTCGACTTTCTGCCCATCCGTGAAGCTCGAACTTGGGTTGCGCATGACGGTATCGCCGGCAGCCAGGCCGCTGCGCACTTCATAGTTGCCAGTGCGCGGG
>JANPCW010000478.1:0-2862 GCA_031431155.1 Janthinobacterium sp.
GGCTCGCATCCGAGGCGGAGTTGCTGCGCCAGAGCCTGCCGCGCGTGGCAAGTCTGCTGGCCGAAGGCGTGACCACGCTTGAAATCAAGTCCGGCTACGGCTTGTCATTGGACTCGGAAACCAAGATGCTGCGCGTTGCACGCCGCATCGGCCAGCTGTTGCCGGTCACGGTGAAAACCACCTTTCTCGGGGCGCACGCGGTGCCGCCCGAGTTCGCCGGACGGGCCGACGACTATGTCGAGGCGGTCTGCGGGCAGATGCTGCCGGCGCTGGTGGCCGATGGGCTGGTCGATGCGGTCGACGCTTTCTGCGAGCGCATCGGTTTTTCCAACGCCCAGACCGAGCGCGTGTTTTGCGCCGCGCGCGCGCATGGGGTGCCGGTCAAACTGCATGCGGAACAGTTGTCCGACCAGGGCGGGGCCGCACTGCTTGCGCGCTACCAGGGGCTGTCGGCCGATCACCTGGAGCATTTGAGCGCGTCCGGGATCGCCGCGATGGCCGCCAGCGGCACGGTCGCCGTGCTGCTGCCCGGCGCCTACTATTTTTTGCGCGATACGCAGCCGCCGCCGGTGGCCGCGCTACGCACCGCCGGCGTGCCGCTGGCCGTGGCCACCGACTGCAATCCGGGCACCTCGCCCATGACATCGCTGCTGCTGGCGATGAACATGGCATGCACCCTGTGGCGCCTGACCCCGCAAGAAGCGCTGGCCGGATGCACCATCAACGCCGCGCGCGCACTTGGCATCGCGGCCGACGTGGGCAGCCTGGCCATCGGAAAGCGGGCTGACCTTGCGCTATGGCAGATCGAACGGCCGGCCGATTTATCGTACGCGATAGGATTTAACCCATGTCGCGCCGTCGTCAACGGCGGCGTGCTGCGCGATCCGGTGGTCAGCTTACCGAATTGATCGCAGCGGTAATTGCAGCCGGTAGGGCGGATGAGCGCAGCGTTATCCGCCGGTGACGCCGAGCCGATGGCGACTCCGGCGGATAACGCTGCGCTCATCCTCCCTACAGGTTTATTAGATGCAATCGTTTTCACGCACTCTACTTACTCCATTGCATTTCGGCACCCCCGGCAGGGCTATAATCAGGAGTCGACCGACACCCGAATCATTGACACAAAAAAGGTAAAACCATGAAAAAAATCCGTATTGGCGTAATCGGCGCTGGCGAAACGGGCACTCCGCTTCTCCAGCAATTGCTCGATGCCAGCTTTGTCGACGTAGTCGGCGTGGCCGACCTGAACCAGGAGATGCCCGGCATCAAGCTGGCGCAAGCGCGCGGCATCAAGGTCACCGCCGATTTCATGGAAATTGCGCGCCTTGGCGATGGTGTCGACATCCTGATCGATGTGACCGGCGTGGCAACGGTGCGCGAACAGTTGCGCGACTTTTTTCAGCAGAGTGGCAACCACCATACGATCATCATGCATGAGCTGATCGCCGTGCTGATGATGTCGCTGTCCAGAAACGAGCTCATTTCGAGCAAGCACGACCAGCGCGACTACAACTAAAATCGCATCGGTTTAGCCCGCTTGCCCGCTTATGGCAAACGGGCTGCGAAGCCTCATCGGCACCAGCAAACTTACCCAACTTACCGCCCGTCAGCGCCGCATCATCGAGCGCGGAAAAGGTGTGCGTATTTGGGCCCCAGATTCACCAAATGCCCGCGCGGTATTCATTCCCTGTCAACACATCAGGTCCTTGATGCCAATCTGTCTCATTTTTATCACATTTGCAATCATTGCGCTTGCTGCGTTGACTCGTACTGTGCAGAATGTTATTCGCACTGGTAAATGCATGGTGTACTTAATAGATGGCTTTCAGGGAATAATGAAAAGGGGAAGTAAATGAACAAATTTGAGCGGTATTCCAGAGGCGTGAAAGGGTGCATTGCACTGCTGCTGGTCACTCTAGTGGCGGGATGCGGCGGAGGACGCGATCCGATCCTGGGCGGTAATGTCACAGCCCTACTCGGACCCACGATAACGGCGACGACTCCTCTCGCAACAACGCCCATCGTCACGGGAGTCGCAGTCAACAGCAAGGTCACAGCAACCTTCAGTAAAGAAATGGCCCTCGCGACGATCAACGCGTCAACCTTTACGCTGGCATGTCCGGCTGGTACACCCGTAACAGGAACAGTTGCATACGTTCAATCAAGCCGTATTGCAACTTTTTCTCCCGCAGCGAATCTCCCAGTTGGCACTACATGTGTTGCCACAGTTACCACCGGGGCCACAGACCTGGCAGGCAAGGCACTTGCGGCAAATTTCGTCTGGAGCTTTACTACTGGCCTGACGGCAGACACCACCGCTCCGACCTTGACTTCCACTACGCCGCTAAATAACGAAACGGCTGTGCTTGTCAATAGGGACACCACGGCAACATTCAGTGAGCCAATGAAAGCGTCGACACTCGCGTCGCCAGCAACCACTTTCACCGTTAAAGAATTTGTAAGCGGGAATCCCGTCGCAGGCGTCGTGACCTACAGTGGTAATACTGCAACGTTTAAACCAACAGTTGCACTCACACCGAATACAAAATATACCTCAACGATCACCGCAGGGGCCACCGATCTGGCTGGTAATGCCTTAATTGTCGGAACCACCCCGAATCCATGGAGTTGGACCACCGCGCCCGCGCCCGCAACGGATATTATCCCGCCGACGGTAACCCTCACCAATCCCGCTGATCTTGCAACGAATGTACCGGTCGACAAGAAGATCAATGCGACCTTCAGCGAGGAAATGAGACAGTCGACAATGATCACCACGAACTTCACGTTGAAAGAGACAGTATCTGGAAACAACGTTACTGGAACGGTCGTCGTTCCGGTTGGTTCGACGCTGGTGATCGA
>JANPCW010000479.1:0-11626 GCA_031431155.1 Janthinobacterium sp.
GTGTTCGGTAAGATCGCGAACCACCATGTGGATCAGCTGACCGACATCAACAAGCGTGAGTTCTTCATGTTTACGCTATTGGCGATCGCCGTGCTCGCGATGGGCCTGTACCCGGCGCCGTTCACCGACACGATGCAAACCTCGGTAGCCGACTTGCTATCGCATGTCGCCCACAGCAAGCTGCCTTAAGCAAAACCAGACGGAACCCTAGCCTTTAGGAATACCACCAACCTGATCCCGCTCTACGCCGACGTGTTTCTGCTGGTCGCCGCGTCGGCGATCCTGCTGTTCGATATGTTTTTGTCGGACTCGAAACGCTCGATCACGTATTGGTTGTCGCTGCTGACGCTGGTCGTTTGCGGCGCCTTTAGCCTGGCGGCCTTCAATGCCGGCACCACGACCTACTCGTTCTCGAATATGTTTGTGTCGGATCCGATGTCGAACCTGCTCAAAGTGTTTTCCTACGTGGCCGTTGGCCTTACCCTGATCTACTCGCGTCAGTACGCGACCGAGCGCGGCATGTTGTCCGGTAACCTGGGCGGCGAGTTCTACGTGCTGGCTTTGTTCGCGCTGCTGGGTCAGATGATCATGATCTCGGGGAATAACTTCCTGATCATTTACCTCGGCCTGGAACTGATGTCGCTGTCGCTGTATGCGCTGGTGGCGCTGCGCCGCGACAATGCGGTGGCGACCGAAGCGGCGATGAAATACTTCATTCTTGGCGCAATGGCGTCCGGTTTCCTGCTGTACGGGATCTCGATGCTGTACGGCGCGACCGGCTCGCTCGACCTGACCGAGGTGGCGAAAGCTGCCGCATCCGGCACCGTCAAACCGACCATCCTGGTGTTCGGCATTGTGTTCGTAGTCGCTGGCCTGGCGTTCAAACTGGGCGTTGTGCCATTCCACATGTGGGTGCCGGACGTCTATCAAGGTGCGCCAACGGCCGTGACGCTGTTGCTGGGCGGCGCGCCAAAAATCGCCGCGTTCGCAATGTGCATTCGCTTGCTGGTCGAAGGCTTGATGCCGATGGCGAAAGACTGGCAGCAAATGCTGTTGGTATTGGCGGTCCTGTCGCTGGCCATCGGTAACCTTGCCGCAATCGCGCAAACCAACCTGAAACGGATGCTGGCGTACTCGACGATCGCGCAGATGGGTTTCGTGATGCTCGGCCTGCTGGCCGGTTCGGTGGGCGACGATGCAAGCGGCGCTGCCAACGCGTACAGCGCGGCGATGTACTACACGGTCGCCTATGTGCTGACCACGCTTGGCACGTTCGGCACCATCATGCTGCTGGCACGCTCCGGCTTTGAAGCGGAACAACTGGCCGACTTCAAGGGCCTGTCCCAGCGCAGCCCATGGTTTGCCGTGGTCATGTCGATCCTGATGTTCTCGCTGGCCGGCGTGCCGCCTATGATCGGCTTTGCCGCCAAATTTTCGGTCCTGCAAGCGGTGCTGGGTACCGGCCAGGTCTGGCTGACGGTGGTCGCGGTCATGTTCTCGCTGGTGGGCGCGTTCTATTATCTGCGCGTGGTGAAGATGATGTGGTTCGACGAAGCGGTCGATACCTCACCGATCGTCGTCAAGGGCGACATGCGCGTCGCGTTGAGCCTAAACGGCCTCGCCGTGATTGGCTTGGGCTTGCTGCCCGGTCCGCTGCTGGCCGCCTGCCTTTACGCGATGACCAAGACGCTCAATACCTAAATCGGCCCGATGGATTCGCACCTCAACGAAACCAGGATCGACGGCGAATCCGTCTACGATGGCCCGTTCTTGCATGTTCAGCGCGACCGGGTGTCCCTGCCGGACGGCAAGGTCACTGCGCGCGAATTTGTCAGGCATCCGGGCGCGGTGGTTATTCTGCCGTTGCTGGACGACGGCGCGGTCTTGCTGGAGCGCCAGTTTCGCTATCCGCTGGACCGGGTCTTCATCGAATTTCCGGCCGGGAAAATCGATCCCGGCGAGGATCCCCTCGCTTGCGCCAAGCGCGAGTTGCAGGAAGAGACCGGGTATACTGCATCGGACTGGCAGTTTGTCTGCACCATCCACAATGCGATCGCCTATTCCGACGAGCACCTCGACTTGTATCTCGCGCGCGGCCTGGTGGCCGGCCCGGCCATGCTTGACGACGGCGAGTTCCTAGAGACAATCACCGCGAGCGTGCCGCAAATGCTGGACTGGGTCAGGACCGGTAAAATCACCGACGTCAAGACCGTGATCGGCGCCTTCTGGCTTGAGAAAATCATCGCTGGGGAATGGCGGCCGGCCTGATGCCGCTCATGACGCCGGGGCGCCTTTCGCTTGTTGCGCTTGGCCTGCTGGCAGCGACCGGCGCGGCGCATGCGCGCACGCCGTTCCAGGCGCGCTGCGAGGACACGATCGGCCAGACCGTATCGGTGCTGACGGCCAGCCAGAACGGGTACAGCGTCAACACCGATTTGTCGTACAAGACCCTGACCGGGATGAAAAATCCGGGACGCGGCTATGCGTATGTCTTGGGACTGACGCATACCGAGTTCCGGGTGCGGATCGGGCTGGACGGCGAGCTCCTGCAGGATCGTGCGAGCGGCTACGAGTGCATCGCGCCGCATATCAAGGTTACCTTGTCGTACGAACCGATCGTGGTCTATGTCGGCAAGGAGTTCGCGCCCGGCACCTGCGCCTACCAGGAAATCCTGACCCACGAGATGCGGCATTTGAACGCGTACATGGATCATTTGCCCAAGGTGGAACGGATCGTGCGGGCGGCGCTGGCCAAGCGCTTCGAGAGTCGGCCCTTATACGCGCCGAGCGGGCAGGCCAGCGCCTTGCTATCGCAGGAAATCAATACCGGATGGATGACTTACATTAAAGCGCAATTGAGCAAAGTCGATCGATTGCAGGTGGAGATCGATTCGCCGCAGGAATATGCGCGCCTTGGCAAGGCTTGCAACGGCGAAGTCGGGGCCATGATCGGCCCTGCGGCCCGTCGAAGATGAACATGCCGTTCAGATGCAGATAGGAAGCATCGAAAAATTTAGAATGGCCGCCAAAACGGCCAAAATCTGACGAACGCCGCCGCCAGGGTTGCGTTTTTTTGTATATGTTCGTAATATACATCTATGATCGATCTGGCCAAAATTACCGGATTCGACTGGGACGACGACAATGCTCGGAAAAACGAGAAACACGACGTATCCACGGCGGAATCCGAGCAGATATTTTTCAATGCGCCCCTACTGGTGTTGGTGGATGCGAAACATAGCGGTGTGGAATCGCGCTTTCATGCATTGGGCAAATCTGACGAGGGGCGCCTGTTGCACATCGCCTTCACATCGCGCGTAGCGGGCGAGAAGATTCGGGTAATCTCGGCCCGTGACATGCACCGAAAGGAGCGAGAAATTTATGAGCAAACTGCGTAAAACCGCGCCGAACTTCGCCAGCGAGGCCGAAGAGCGCGCGTTCTGGGAAGCACACGATTCGACCGACTACCTCGATTGGACTACGGCTCAGAAAGTTGTTCTGCCCAATCTGAAACCGACCACAAAGACGATCTCGCTACGGCTACCTCAGCACCTGCTTGATTCGATCAAAGTCGCGGCTAACGCGCGTGACGTTCCCTACCAGTCACTGATCAAGGTGTGGCTGCAGGAGAAGCTTCATAACCAGTAGCTGGTTGCCTGGTTCGCTTGTTCGAAGAGCGTTGGCCAGCTGCAACCCCTTAACTTCGTGGGGGCCGACTACTTCGCATCTGACCCCATTGCGAGAACCAAAATCCGAGACTTTTGCGTCCCATGTTCGTCAGGTTAGGCTTTGTTCGTCGCAGAGCTTTCAGTTCCCAAACAACTGGACAGATCGTAGTTTTTAAACTACCATTTTGGTATGGTTGAACTTAAGCAAACGGAGACGTTTCGAAAATTGGAAGCCAAGCTGAGGGATCCGCGGGTGCGCGCCATAATCGCCGCACGTTTGTTCCGCCTAGCAAATGGGCTGCCTGAGGAATTTTCACCGGTTGGTGAAGGTGTCAGCGAACTGCGGATTCACTACGGATCAGGCTATCGAATTTATTTTCAACAACGCGGATCCTCGCTTATCGTCTTGCTTTGCGGTGGCGATAAATGCTCGCAAGATCGGGACATTCAGGATGCTAAGCGCCTGGCTAACGAATGGAGCAAATGACAATGGTCGAACAACTCTCTACCTACGATCCAGCGGCAGCACTTGTTAGCGATGAAGCAATCGCAGTATTCATGGCGGATGCCTTTGAAACCGGGGATGCCAGCTATATTGCGAAAACCCTCGGTGTTATCGCACGCGCCAAGGGCATGGCGCAAATTGCCGCACAAACCGGCCTATCCCGCGAGCAGCTTTACCGCTCGTTTAGCGAGAGAGGGAACCCGACGCTGAAAACCACGCTAGCTGTGATGAAGGCTATCGGTTTGGAGGTAACGGCAAAAATTCACCTATGAGCTTCGCGTACCGGTTATCGTATGCTTCTCTTGTGCCGATCGGTCGCCTGCCGCCAATTCCCGCCGGTGAGGTACTACGTTTCTCCGGCTGCCTCCCGGCGCCCGGGTACCGGCCCGGGCACCGGCCGACGCGTGGCCGCAGCCCCTTAACTTCGTGAAGTGACTTGATGGATCCAATTGCTGTTGTCCCGTGGTACGACATTATCGGGTTGGTTGTGCTGGCCGCGCTGTTTCTATATTTCGGGATGGCGGCAGCCAGTTTTCCGCCGTCGGCGCGCACGAAATTGCCGGCGTTCGTATTCAACCAAAAAATCTGCTTCTTCATCGCCGGCGTCTTTTTCGCAATGTCACTGGCGAAACTGCTGGGGTGGTTGTAATGCGACCTTCGCCAGGCTGCATGATTTCAGGCGGCGTAATGGCTCAAAATCCTATCGGGCTTTGATGTCGTTTGTTGAAATTAACCAATAGGACCTTGCTATGTCTTCACCTTCCGATCCCGGGAAAACGCCTTTTCTCAATTTTCTTGCCTTCCTATTTGCTTTTGGATGGGAAGGGCCGGTAATTATTTCCATTGGTTTTGGTCACGATTCAACCCTTGAGATTTTGATGGGTTTGCTCTTTACCATTTTCTTCTGGTCGTTATTCGGGATTCGGCTGCTGTCCGCGCTCGTCAAGCACCTGTTGAAGTTGATCTCCCGGAAGGACGCGTTGGCGCCCAAACCCCCGCTAAAGAGCGACCTGTAGCCTTTCCGCCTCTGGGTGAATTCAATCGCTCTGGCGCGAACCCTGATCTTCCTCAAGCACGGTCTTGAGATTTCGAAGCGCCCGGGCTGACTGGCGCACCAGTATCCAACGCGTCAGGGTCGAATCCAGCGCCCGCCAAGGCCAGCGCTTTGAGCGAAATTCCAGGGTGCGATGGAAACGGCAGCCGCCATCTGTAGCCTTGATCGTGTAGGCGATGTGCGCCGTGCCATTCTCGGTGTCGGTGGTAATTTCCCAGGACTGCGGTGGCAAGCAGGCAATTACCGTCCAGCGCGCTTGATCGCGGCGACCTGCCACCGCGATCAGTTCAAGCATGGTCTCGCCGGTGATCAACGGACGATTCGGAGCCTCGCGCACTTCCACCGTGGCCGGATGCCAGGTATGCCAAAGCCCCGGCGTGGTCACGTAGTCGAAGACTTCCTGCTGCAGCTGATCGATGTCGATTTCCGTGTCGATCCGGATGCAATGTTGGGAGAATATCGCCCATTCGCTTTCAGAGCCAAACATAGTTGATACCCCAGTTTAGTTCAGGCGATTTGTCGGCAGCGATGGATGTGGTACGGCTGCGCCAGCAGCCGGCCAGCGTTGGTTTTAAATAAAATGCGGGCAATTTTCCGGTTTTCAATCGATATGGGGATATGATCTTTTATCTTTCCCGCAATTGAATAGGATTACATCATGCAACAAACGAAGATACTGCTCGACGAATCCGAGATCCCGACCCATTGGTACAACGTGGTCGCCGACATGCCAAATCCACCTGCGCCGCCGCTGGGGCCGGACGGCAAGCCGATCGGACCGGATGCGCTGGCGACGATTTTCCCGATGAGCCTGATCGAGCAGGAGATGACGACGCAGCGATGGATCGAGATTCCAGAAAAAGTGCGCGAGATCTACCAGCTCTGGCGGCCGACACCGTTATTCCGAGCCCACCGCCTGGAAGCTGCACTCGGCACGCCGGCTAAAATCTACTACAAATTTGAAGGCATCTCTCCCGCCGGTTCGCACAAGGCCAACACCGCGGTGGCCCAGGCCTATTACAACGCCGAAGCCGGCATCAAGCGTATCGCCACCGAAACCGGGGCCGGCCAATGGGGCAGTTCGATGGCGTTGGCGGGGCAGATGTTCGGGCTCGACGTGCGCGTCTACATGGTCAATGTCAGTTATCACCAGAAGCCGTATCGCCGTTCGATGATGCAAACCTGGGGCGCGGAAGTGTTCTCCAGCCCGTCCGAACAGACCAAGGTCGGGCGCGCCGCACTTGCGGAAAATCCAGACAATCCCGGCTCGCTGGGGCTGGCCATTTCAGAAGCAGTGGAAGACGCCGCATCGCGCGCCGACACCAACTACGCGCTCGGCTCCGTGCTCAACCATGTGCTGCTGCATCAGACCGTGATCGGCCTCGAAGCGAAGAAGCAATTCGCCATCGCCGGCGATTATCCTGACATGATCTTCGCGCCCTGCGGCGGCGGCTCCAACTTCGGCGGCGTGGCATTCCCGTTCTTGGCCGACAAAGCCGCAGGCAAGAACGTGCGCCTGGTCGCCGTCGAACCGACGTCCTGCCCAACGCTGACGCGCGGCCACTATGCCTACGACTTCGGCGACACCGCCATGCTCACGCCGATGACGCTGATGTACACGCTCGGCCACGATTTCATGCCGCCCAGCATACATGCCGGCGGCTTGCGGTATCACGGCGATTCGGCGCTGGTGTCGCAGCTCTATCATGAAAAGCTGGTGGAAGCGGTGGCGGTGCCGCAGCTTGCCACCTTCGAAGCCGGCGTACGCTTCGCGCGCGCGGAAGGCATCATCCCGGCGCCGGAAGCGAGCCATGCCATCGCCGCCTGTATCGCCGAGGCGCTGCGCTGCAAGGAAAGCGGCGAAGCGAAAACCCTGTTCATCAACCTGTCCGGGCACGGCCATTTCGACATGGGCGCATACGACAGTTATTTCAGCGGCAAGCTGGAGGATTTCATTTATCCCGAGGAAGCAATTCAGGCGGCGCTGGCGCGGTTGCCGAAGGTGGGCTGATCCGATATTGCGCTGTTGACCCCGGTTCGGATGGTCGGGGCGGGTGCTGATGGTTACCCCTGAATTTGAGTGGCCGCTTCAGATCGTCGCCGGGTGGGGGAACGATGGTTCAAAGGCAACGTGACGACTGAAGGCCGACGTTCAGTTTTTCTGGTGTCCGACAGCACTGCAGAAATAGCCGTCATTCAGCCTGTGTCCTCGACCGCCAGGAACCGGCCAAAAACGGCCGGTCGAGCTTGATATTCCATTGGGCCTACGGCACGATGCCACGATGATGCTCATTCCGAGCATCAAGGAAAGTACACGAGGGCCTTATTGCATGTTTGTCATACTGTTAAACTACAAAAAACCATTATCCATCGTTGACCGTTTCGTTGGCGAGCATCGAGAGTTTTTAGAGCAGCACTATATTTCTGGCCACTTTCTGCTATCGGGACGCAAGGAGCCACGCACCGGTGGCGTCATCCTCGCCAAAGCAGAAACGAAGTCGGAGATCGAAAGTATCGTTCGGAGCGATCCCTTCTACCGAGAGCAAATCGCGGAGTATGAGATCGTTGAGTTTGTGCCGTCTATGGCGGTATCGTATCTTTCTGATCTTAAAGTTCCCTAATGAATTAGAGATGCAACATCCAACTGAACAGCATAGTTCAAAGATAGCAGATCTGTTTCCGAGAAAATCGATCGGATGGTTTGGGTCGTGAGGCGCCGATGAGCAACGCGCCGCGACCGACAGTAACGCAGCGTGAGGTGCCGGTGCGGAGCGCACCGCGAACGTCGGCAGTGCAGCGCAAGCGGCCAGTCGAGTTTCGACTGCGGCCGCCGGCAACCGGCCAAAAGCAGTCAATCGCAAATATACATGGACGCTAGGCGAATATGACGATAATTAACAGATGCCAAGCCGCGCTCCGTATATTTGGCGATGATCTTGTGCCGGAGGAACTGAGCCGCTTGTTCGACCACTTCTACACCAAGGGATGGGTCAAGGGCTATAGTTACTTGACCTCATCTGGCAAAGTCGTGGTGAAAAAAACCGGTGCGTGGATCCTTGACGCCGAACCTACAGAAACCGGTGACTTCGATGCCCAAATTTCTGAGCTTTTGGGTCAAGTCAACGTGAGCCTGGACGTCTGGGCTTCGTTTGCAAAAACATTCGAGATGGACATTTTCTGTGGCTGGTTTATGCACGAATCGAACGAAGGCATCGCAGTGTCACCGCACACACTGCGTATGCTGGGTGAACGCAATATCGCTATCTCCGTCGATATCTATGCTCCCTCAGATGACGAGTAACGCGTTACTACCGTCGCCTTCGGGTCGGTTGCTGTCAATCGAACGGAACATTTGATGGACCGCTAACGTTGCATAGATGACGTTTAAACGATTTGCGTTGGCCGCCTAGACTGGGTAAAAATTGGTTGATCGACATGTAGCAAAACGTTCAGAACGGCGTTAATTGTAAATCGGCTGAAGCGTCGCATTTCATTTTGAGGCGATCGGGAATGCTATCCGGCGCCGAGCCGTTGCATATGTGATCCCCACGTGTTTGGGAACGACGAATTTTAAGATCTTCGTCATGAACAATTGAACAGGTACAGAAAATGAGCATCAAGTGCAAATGATGAAGAACCCATGACCAAACTACGCTACTTCGCGCTAATACCTGCCGCTGGAGTCGGTGCCAGAATGGCCGGCAGCGTCCCCAAACAGTATCTGGACGTGGCTGGCAAGCCGATGCTGCGCCACACGCTGGATGCTTTCTTGCGCAGCCAGTTAATCGCGCATACGTTCGTCGTGGTCAGCGCCGAGGACGCGCAAATCGATGGCGTAGTATCGGCTGCAACCACCGGCGCGACGGTGCTGCGTTGCGGCGGCGCGACCCGGATGGACTCGATCCAAAATGCCTTGCGCGCGCTGCGTGCGGATATCGCCGACGATGACTGGGTACTGGTGCACGACGCGGCGCGGCCCGGCCTGACGCCGGCGTTGATTGAAAAACTGATCACCGAAGTGGACGCAGACCCGGTCGGCGGGCTGTTGGCGCTGCCCGTGGTCGATACCGTCAAGCGTGCGCGTCCGGGCGCCGTTGAGACCGTCCCGCGCGAAGGACTATGGCTGGCCCAGACCCCGCAAATGTTCCGTTACGCACTGCTGTGCCGGGCACTGGCCGGCGCCACCGACGCCAATGCGATCACCGACGACGCCAGTGCGGTCGAAGCGCTCGGCCTCTCGCCCAAGCTGGTCGAAGGGCATCCCTGCAACTTGAAGGTGACGCTGCCCGGCGACATCCGCATCGCCGAAATGTATCTGGCCGGCGCACATTCACCCAAAGCACAAACACCATGACACCCATTCCATTTCGCATCGGCCAGGGCTACGACTGCCACGCTCTGGTCGCCGGCCGCAAGCTCATTGTCGGCGGGGTCGACATCCCGCATCATCTAGGCTTGCTCGGGCATTCCGACGCCGACGTGCTGCTGCATGCGGTGATCGACTCGATGCTGGGCGCGGCCGCGCTGGGCGACATCGGCAAGCACTTCCCCGACACTGATCCCCGTTTCAAGGGCGCCGATTCGCGCACCCTGCTGCGCGAGGCGGGCGCACGGGTTGCCGCCAGCGGTTACCGCATCGGCAATATCGACGCGACCATCATCGCCCAGTCGCCCAAAATGGCGCCGCACATCGCGCTGATGGTAGCCAATATTGCGCAGGATCTGGGGCTGGCGATCGATCAAGTCAACGTCAAGGCCAAGACCAATGAGAAGCTCGGTTACCTCGGGCGGGAGGAAGGCATCGCGGCCGAAGCCGTGACGCTGCTGTTATGCAGCGCCGGCTAGTCCGGCCGGTCGGCGCCCTTTTTTCCATAAATCTGACAGTGTTTTCGACACAACCAAGCATTCCGATTTGTTCACAAGAGACGCGCGGATTGGCCTTGCGCCGTGAGCAGCGCAACCGCCTTTTTGTCGAATGAAACGAAGGTTTCCCCGCCGAGCCAGTTCCCCTCGTAGGCAATGACGCCGTCGGCGAAATCCCCGCCAGCTTCGAGCACCGCCAGGCCAGCCTCGACGGCGGGCCTGTTCACTGCCACGTTTGCGGCGGCAATTAGGGCCCGGATCGCGCTGGCCGCGTCCGACGGTGGGAAGTCGTAGACCCTGCGCAGCACCCACACAAACTCACACAGGCACGGCAGCGCGACCGCGATCAATTCGGCATCGGTCAAGGCCTTGGCGGCGATGCTCGCTTGCGCGGGGTCGTCACCCACGACAGCACGAACAAGGACGTTGGTATCGACCGCGACCTTCATTCCTTGCCAGCCCAACCTTGCGCGGTCGCCTCGCCGATTTCTTCAATGGTGGCGACTTTCTTTGTCCGGCCCGCGAGCAATCCGATGAAGCCGTCAATCGTTGCGTCACGCCGGGCTGCTTTGAGCATGGCCCGGCCATCCGGCAGCAAATCGAGCTCGATCTTGTCCCCGGGCTTGGTGCCGAGGTGTTGCAGCACGTCTTTTCTAAACGTCACTTGCCCTCGTGCGGTAACGGTCAATGTGGTCATGATGATGCCCTCGTGATCTCTGGATGCATCAAAGTGTAATGCAAATTCACCTTACTTTCAATGCCGTGAACATGATCCTCGCGTGCAAGGATGGCGGCGTCACGCACGATACGACGCACGAACTAGAGCAGCGTTACATGAATGCACCTTAAATTGTGCCGTTAGTTGAGGTACGAAGGGCGGATGAGCGGAGCGCTATCCGCCAGCATCGGTTGTCGGTGACCATCGTGTCACAGCAAAGCAGGAAGTAGACAAGCCCGTGTTCCGCCCTGGTTGCCCATGCAACCGCCACTCGTAGATGGGGCTTGTACGCATCGAGGTCGCTTGAGCGCAACGCGCATGCAGGATTGGGCTGGGGGCAGCAAGACCAGCGGATAGAAGGTGGCGGGACGCGAGTCTCACGCAAAGATGACCGAGAGCTTCACACTGGCTGTAGCCACGACAGACACTGGAAACCGGTAACGCGCCACGCATTGCAAAACGATCTGCATGGCGTCATGATGCCATTGGGCAGTGTACTGCCGGCATTGACGGCGTAAAGGAGAAAGCCTTTGCGTCAAAGGCGCTTCGCTTTTCCCAATCGGCGGAAGGCGCTCCGCTTTTCCACCCTACGCTTTAGTGAGACTCTGATGGTTCGAGATATTTACGCATACCGGCAAGTGGCCGTGGAATCCTTCTTGGACCGCGACGGCGTAGTCCGGATCCGTCCGATGCCGGGACAGGCATATTCGCCGGCGCTGGCGGTGTACTGTTCGCGCCGCCTGATCGACACCAGCATCCACCCGGCCGGCACCCGGTTTCTGCGCAATGTGGAGCTGGCGGCGATCCGGCCGGAAACC
>JANPCW010000480.1:0-4851 GCA_031431155.1 Janthinobacterium sp.
CGGGTCGCGCACCAGCACTTCCTGGGCATTGATAATGGCCTCGCCATACTGGCCCGCGTCATAGTTGGTCTGCGCCATTTGCAGCCAAGGCGCCTTATCCTCAGGGAAGGCCGCCGCAGCCTCCTTCAACAAGGTCAGCGCCTTCAATTTCTGACCGGCATTCGATGCCAAGGTGGCCTGGGCCATCGCTTCTTCGATTTTAGGCGCCACTTTTTGTACGACCGGGGGCGTTGTCACACAAGCGCTCAGCGACAACGTACAAGCCGAGACGCATAGCAGTCGTTGTAAGTTGGTAAGTGTGATCATATTTCCCTTAATTGATTAAATGTGCCAAAATTGATGTCGTATTGATAATTTTGATTGGTAGCAATAATAACATGGATCGATTGCATCCGGCACTTTAACAGGATTGCGCTGGAACAATAAGATGCATGAAAGCATCTTATTCAAGATCGCGCAATTCATGTCTTGCCGAATCACTCGTTTCCCAAGACAATGTTAATAATCTGCCAGTTGAATCTTGCGATCTAATTGGCTTTTTTTGCGCATTACCGTGTAATAGGGGTCGTGTGATGCTATTGATCAATATACTATGCCATAGTAATTCCGCCAAGTTGCCCGGTAAAAAGGTATTTAATGAGTATTACAAGCAAAGTATTATGGGGCGAGGGATTGTTCCTGCGTCCCCAGCACTTCCAGCAGCAAGACCAATATCATGAGCATCGCCTGCACCAGAGCGTGACGGCGATGCATCCCTATTTGTGGGGCGTGGGCCATTTTCTGCTCGACCGCGATGCGCTGTCCAACAACACACTGCGAATTTTGGAGCTATCCCTGATGTTTCAGGATGGCGAAATCTATAACGCGCCCGGCAGCGACGACTTGCCCGAGATGCTCGATTTGTCGAACCTGCCGCAGTCGCAACAATCGATCACGTTTTACGCGGCCCTGCCCTCGTTCAAGCCGTTCGGCGGCAATTTCGCGCCCGACGGCCAGCCCAACAACGCGGCCCGCTACGCCCAGGCCAACCTCGATACGCCCGACCTCTACACCCAGGCCGCGCGCGCCGAGCTGACCTACCTTAAGAAGACCGTGCGCCTGGTGTCCGAGCTGGAGCCGCGCGATTCCTACGTCAATTTCCCGCTGCTGCGCCTGCGCCGCATCTCCACCGGCGGCTTCGAAACGGATCCAGCCTTCGTGCCGCCCAGCCTGTCGATCCGCAGCGCGCCGCTGCTGTTCCTGCAACTGCGGCGCCTGCTCGACGCGCTGCAGGCAAAGGTCAACGCGCTGTACGGCCACCACCGCGAACCGAGCAAGAACGTGATCGAATTTCGTTCCGGCGACATGTCTTCGTTCTGGCTGCTGCATACGGCCAGCTCGGCCTATGCCTCGCTGTCCCATTACTTCCACCACCCGGCGCTGCATCCTGAGCGCCTGTACGAGCAGCTGCTCGGGCTGGCCGGCGCCCTGATGACCTACTCCAAGACCCATTCGCTGACCGACTTGCCGCCCTACCAGCATGCCGACCCCGGCCCCGCGTTCGGCAAGCTGCACGCCATCATCCGCGACCTGCTCGACACCGTCATCTCGTCCAAGTACTTCGCGATCGCGCTCACCGAAGTCAAGCCGTCCTACCATCACGGCATGCTCGACTCGGGCAAGATCGACGACAAGACCACGTTCTACCTGGCCGTCTCGGCCGACATGCCGGCGCTCGAACTGGTCGACGCGGTGCCGCTGCGCTTCAAGATCGGCGCGCCCGACGACGTGGAAAAATTCGTGCTCTCGGCCATGCCCGGGGTGCGACTGCAGCACGCGCCGCAAGTGCCGGCGGCAGTGCCGGTGCGCCCCGACACCTGTTATTTCCAGATCGAGAGCCGCGGCCAGATGTACGAGCGCATGCTGCAGGCGCAATCGATCTCGATCTACGTGCCGTCCGGCATGCGCGACCTGAAACTTGAACTTGTTGCCGTCACTTCCTGACGGCTAGGATACTGAATATGCAGACCACAGCTCCCCCCTCCCTGATCGCTGCCGGCAACGGCTTGGCCAGCGCCCCCGGCACCGCCCACACCCTGCTCGACTTGATGTACGACGGCTTTTACGCCCTGTTCATGCTCAAGAACGGCAGCGGGCCGCGCGACAACACCGACTTCATCGGCAAAATGACCGAGTTCCTCGACGAATTCGGGCGCGGCGCCAAGAAACAGGGGGCATCGACCGACGACATCGACGCCGCCAAATACGCATTCTGCGCGGCGGTCGACGAGATCGTCCTGCGCTCGTCGTTCGCGATCCGCGACGCGTGGGAACGGCGCCCGCTGCAACTGGTCCTGTTCGGCGACCAGCTGGCCGGAGAAAACTTCTTCATCCGCCTCGAAAGCCTGCGCGCCAAGGGCAGCGCGCACCTGCAGGCGCTCGAAGTGTTCCACATGTGCCTGCTGCTCGGGTTCCAGGGCCGCTACATCATCGAGGGCTCGGAAAAACTGAACTACCTGACCGCGCGCCTGGGCGACGAGATCGCCCAGATGAAGGGCAAGAGCGCCGGCTTCGCGCCGCACGCCGAACGGCCCGACCAGATCATCAACCGGCTGCGCAACGACGTGCCGCTGTGGGTGCTGTGCTCGGTGTTCGCCCTGATTGGCGCGCTCGGCTACATGGGCCTGCGCACCATGCTCGGCAAGAGCACCGAGACCAGCATGAACGCATACAACGACATCGTTAAACTGGCGCCGCGCTCGGCCAATCTGACCATCACGCTGCCATGAGCATGAGCGCGGCATTGGCAACGCCTTTGGCGCAGATGCCGTCGGCGCTGGGCCTGTTCGGCACCGGCCTGTCGCAGCACGCGCGCCTGATCACGATCGCCAGCGCGCAAGGATCGGACCTGCCCGAATCGCTGCTGGCCGAGCGCTTCACGGGGCGCGAAGCGGTCAACGCACTGTTCCAGTTTACGGTGGATGCGCTCAGCGTATCGACCGACCTGGACCTGGGCACGTTCATCGGCGAGGAAATCACGGTGGCGCTGCTGCAGGCCGACGGCAGCCGCCGCGCCTGGCACGGCATCTGCACCGATGCCGCCTGGCTCGGGGCCGACGGCGGCGTGGCGCGCTACCGGCTGCGCCTGGAGCCGGCGCTGGCCGTCTTGCGCGGGCGGCGCGACAGCTATATTTTCCAGGACAAGAACGCGCAAGAAATAGTGACCGAGCTGCTGGCCGCCTACCCCCAGGTGCGCTTTGAATTCGATGTCACGCAGACGCTGGCCGCGCGACCGATCTGCACCCAGTACCGCGAAAGCGACTTCGATTTCCTGGCCCGCCTGCTCGCCTCGGAAGGCTTGAGCTGGCGTTTCGAGCATGAACAGGATGGAGCGGACGCGTCCGCGTCAACCACCCAGGCGAAGCACCGGCTCGTCATCTTCGACAGCAAGGCGCCGGCGCCCGCCATGCCGGGCGCATTCGAGCTGCGCTTTCACGGCGTGCGCGCCACCGACACGATGGATGCGATCGACCAGTTCGTCGCCCAGCGCAAGGTGGCATCGAATGCCGTCACCATCAGCAGCTGGGACCCGCAGCAATTGCTCGCGCCCGCAGCCGAGCAGCAGTCCAGCCTCGCGGCCGGCGACTTGCCGAGCCTGCCCGTGCATGACGGCAGCGGCGAGCGGCGCCACCTCGACGCGGGCGCCGCGGACCGCCACAGCGCGCTGGTACTGCAAGCGCTGGAACAGGACAACAAGACGTTTACAGGCGCCGGCGCGGTGCGCCAGCTGGCCCCCGGCCACGGCTTCCGCCTGACCCGGCACGACCATTACGCGCACGGCGCCGACCGCTTCACCGTGTTGTCGGTGCGCCACACGGCGCGCAATAATTTTGAACCTGCCCTGAAAACCGATACCGGCAGCGGGCGCGGCGAACCACTGGCGGCCGGCACCTACCGCAACAGTTTCACCTGCGTGCGCGACACCGTGGCGATCGTCCCGCACGCCACCGCCAGGCTTGGCGCAGGCACCACCGAAGGCTCGCAAAACGCGCTGGTGGTCGGCTTGCCGGGCGCGATAGCCAGCACCGGGCGCGACCACCACGTCAAAATCCAGTTCGCCTGGCAGCGCGGATCATCCCCCAATGCGGGCGGCCTGCCCCACGGCGGCGACGACCCGGGCAATGCGCCCGGCAACGACGCCTCCGGCACCTGGGTGCGGGTGGCCGAAGCGCTGGCCGGCCCCAACTGGGGCTCGCAATTCACGCCCCGCATCGGCACCGAAGTATTGGTCGATTTTATCGAGGGCGACATCGACCGGCCCGTGATTGTGGCACAGCTCTACACCGGCGCCGACACGCCGCCCTACGCGGCCGGCGTCGATTCGGGCATCAACCACGCGGGCGTGGTGTCGGGCATCCACAGCCATAATTTCGATGGCGGCGGCTACAACCAGCTGGTCATCGACGACACCCCCGGCCAGCTGCGCACGCGCCTGGCCTCGAGCAGCGCGGCGACTCAATTGAACCTGGGCTACCTGGTGCAGCAGGCGCCCGACTCGGCCCAGCGCGGCAGTTATCGGGGCAGCGGCTTCGAGCTGCGCACCGACGCCTGGGGCATGCTGCGCTCGGGCCAGGGGATTTTATTGTCGAGCACGACGCGCGCCCGGCAAGGCGCCAGCGTCGCGTCGACCCAGCTCGATGCGGCCGAAGCGATCGGCCAGCTGAACGGTGCCAAGCAGTTGAACCAAGCCCTGGCGGATGCCGCAACCCACCAAAGCGCGCTGGTGAGCAAGGAGGCCAACGCGGCCCAGATCGACCTCATCGCGCAGCTCGACCCGAAAGAAAAAGGCAAGCATGGCAGCGCCGTCAACGG
>JANPCW010000481.1:0-3247 GCA_031431155.1 Janthinobacterium sp.
CGGCTGCCATCGCGATCTTCCAGGCGCCGGGCAGCAATTCGCTGGCGCTGTCGGACAACGTGCGGCAAGTGATGGCGCGCGTGAAGCAAAACTTCCCGCCCGGGATGGATTACAGCATCGTCTACGACCCGACCCGCTTCGTGCAGACCTCGATCGAAAAGGTGGTCACGACCCTGGTCGAGGCGGTGCTGCTGGTGGCGCTGGTGGTGATCATCTTTTTGCAGACGTGGCGCGCGGCCCTCATTCCCTTGCTGGCGGTGCCGGTGTCGATCGTCGGCACCTTCGCGGTGCTGCTGGCGCTGGGTTTTTCCATCAACACGCTCACGCTGTTCGGCCTGGTGCTGGCGATCGGTATCGTGGTCGACGACGCCATCGTCGTGGTCGAGAATGTCGAGCGCAATATCGAGAACGGCCTCACGCCGCACGCTGCCACGGTCAAGGCGATGCAGGAAGTCAGCGGCCCCATTATCGCCATCGCGCTGGTGCTGTGCGCGGTGTTTGTGCCGCTCGCGTTCGTACCGGGCCTGTCGGGACAGTTCTATCAGCAGTTCGCCGTGACCATTGCGATCTCCACCGTCATTTCCGCGTTCAATTCGCTGACCTTGTCACCGGCCTTGTCGGCCATGCTGCTACGGCCCCACGACGCGCCCAAGGACAGGCTGACGCGCGCAATGGATAAGCTGTTCGGCTGGTTTTTCCACGCCTTTAATCACTTCTTCCGGCGCAGCAGCGAGGCCTATGGGCGCGGCGTGACCGGCATTCTGGGGCGCAAATCGATCGCAGTGGCCGTGTATGCGGTGTTGCTTGCGCTCACCGCGCTGCTGTTTACGCGGGTACCCTCGGGCTTTGTTCCGGCGCCCGACAAGCAGTATTTGATTGGCATCGCGCAACTGCCCGCGGGCGCATCGCTGGACCGCACCGAAGCTGTGATTCGCCGCATGAGCGAGATTGCGCTGAAAGTGCCGGGGATTGTCGACTCGGTGGCGTTTCCCGGCTTGTCGATCGCCGGCTTTTCCGCCGCGCCCAATGAAGGCATCGTGTTTTTCGGCCTGGCCCCGTTTGAGAAACGCACCACGTCCGATTTGAGCAAGGACGCCATCCTTGGCCAGGTGAACGGGGCGATCCAACAGATCCAGGACGCGCGCATGTTCGTGGTACCCCCGCCCGCGGTGGAGGGACTGGGCAATGCCGGCGGCTTCAAACTGCAGGTGCAAGACCGCAGCGGCCAGGGCGAGCAAGCCTTGTATGGTGCGGCGTGGGGTACGCTGGGACAAATTTATGGCAACCCGAAGTCCAGCATCGGCACCCCGTATTCCACCTACGACATCAACGTGCCGCAACTGTTCGCCAACGTCGACCGGACCCGGGCCAAGCAGATGGGGGTGGCGCTGGGCGAGATCTACGATGCCCTGCAAATCAATCTCGGTTCGCTCTATGTCAATGACTTCGCCCGCTTCGGCAAGACCTACCAGGTGATCGTGCAGGCCGACGCGCCGTTTCGCGCCGACGCGCAAGCGATCACCCAGATCAAGACGCGCAACAATAAAGGCGAGATGGTGCCGCTGGGCGCGCTGATGAAGGTCGAGACCACGTTCGGGCCGACCCGCGTCACGCGCTATAACGGTTTTCCTTCGGCGGACATCAACGGCGCGCCCAACCCGGGCTTTTCCAGCGGCCAGGCCGAGGCCGAGATCGAACGACTGCTCACGGCGCTGCCGCGTGGCATGAGTTACGAGTGGACCGAGTTGTCGTACCAGGACCGCTTGACGCGCGCCGTCGCGATCCCCGGCACCGGCGCGAAAATTCCCACTCTGGGAGCAGTGCTGATTCTGTCGTTGACCCTGGCAGTGCTGGTGCTGGCCGCGCAGTACGAGAGCTGGAGCCTGCCGCTTGCCATTATCCTGATCGTGCCGATGTCGATTCTGTCGGCCCTGTTCGGCGTGTGGCTGTCGAGTTTTCCACCCTTCACGCAGCCCGGCGATTTGAATATTTTCACCCAGGTCGCGCTGGTGGTGCTGGTCGGGTTGGCGTGCAAGAATGCGATCTTGATCGTCGAGTTCGCCAAGCAGCTTGAAGAGCGTGGCAACAGCATGCTTGATGCCGTGATCGAGGCTTGCAGGTTGCGCTTGCGGCCAATCTTGATGACGTCGATCGCGTTTTGCGCTGGCGTCATCCCGCTTATCATCAGCACCGGCGCCGGCAGCGAGATGCGGCGCGCCATGGGGATTGCCGTGTTCTCCGGCATGGTCGGGGTGACCCTGTTCGGCATTTTTCTCACGCCGGTGTTCTACCTGTTATTGCGCAACGTCACTGCGCAGCGCCGCGCCAAAGCGGCGCGTTTGCGCGCCGAAGTGGATGCCTGCGCGCATCCCTACCATCCGGGCGATGAGGAGTCCGGCAACTCCGGGGAGTCTGGCGCGGGGAGCAAAGAATGAGTGCGCGCAAAAAAGCACAGGCGATCGCCCTCGCGCTACTGGCAACCGGTTGCGCCAGCACCCCGGAGTTGCCGACCTACAAGGCGCAACTGGCCGCCGACTTCGCGCATGCGCGCGCCACGCAGGCCGAGCCGGTGGCGCAATTTTGGCGCGGCTTCGGCGACGCCGATCTCGACGCGCTGGTCGACCTGGCACTCAAGGCCAACGCCGACTTGCGCATTGCCGCAGCGAATCTGCGCGAAACACGCGCGCTAGGCCGGTTTGCCGATGCGCTGGCGAAACCGAGCATTGGCATGACGGCCGACGCCGCGCGGGTGCGGGCCCGCGACCGCGACCGAAACGCCCAGACCGAGAACGTGTTTGCGGTCGGCTTCGACGTGGCGTGGGAGGCCGACCTGTTCGGCCGCTTCAGCGGCGAGCGCAAGGCGGCGCTGGCCCAGGTATTGGCAAGCGAGGCGCTGGTGCGGGCTGCACAAGTGAGCGTGGCCAGCGAAGTGGCGCGCAATTATTTCGAGCTGCGCGGCTTGCAAGAACAATTACGCGTGGCCCAAGCGGCGCTGGAAACACAGCGCGCGGCGCTTAAATTGGTCGACGCGCGGCTCGAGGTGGGTCGCGGCAGCGGGTTCGATTCGGAGCGGGCCAATGCGCTGGTGCAAACAACTGCCGCCACCATTCCCGTGCTGGAAACAATATTAATTCGAGCGCGTTATCGCCTGGCAGTGCTGACGGGCCAGTTGCCCACGGCCCTGGATGCGCGCCTGGAGAGCCAGCAGCCGATGCCGGGAATCAAGACCGTGGCGCTCGAGCGCATC
>JANPCW010000482.1:0-10003 GCA_031431155.1 Janthinobacterium sp.
GCGCGCACTCGCGCACTACCAGCCAAGAGGCGTGCCATCGTAGTTAAAGAACTTGTTGTTGTCGGCGCTGGTCAGGCCGGCCAGCGTGCGGCGCAAGCCGCTGACGCTTTGGTCGACCGCGATGTCGGCACTGGCCCCACCCATCTCGGTGCGCACCCAGCCCGGATGAAACGCGACGCAGATGGCGCCCTTGGGTCCGAAGATCAAACCGGTATCGACCAACACGGAATTGAGCGCCGCCTTGCTGGCGCGGTACAAGCTGCCGCTTGGGAAATTGCGCATGCTGATCGAACCCATGCGCGACGAGATCACCGCCAGTTTGCCGCCTGCGGCGCACACCATCGGCGCGATCAGCGGCAACAGGCGCATCGCGGCCAGCACGTTGGTGTGCATCACCGTGTCGAAATCGGTGACAGCGGGAACCGCGTCGTTCTTGGGGCCGTACACGCCGGCATTGAGGATAGCGACGTCGAGACGCTCGCCGGCAAGCTTGGCGCCGAGCGCGCTGCAAGCCTCCATGCTGGTCACATCGAGCAGATGAACCTGGGCCCCCATGTCGGCCAGTTGCGCACAGTCGTCGGGCTTGCGGGCGGTGGCGATCACGCGCCAGCGATCGGCCAGGTACTGGCGCGCCAGTTCGTGGCCGATGCCGCGCGAGGCGCCGATGATCAGTGCTGTGGGCATGCCGTACTCCTTAAGAAATAGCCTGCAACGAACCCCGGGGGAGGCAGGTCGATTACGCCATTTCGATCGCGATCGCGGTCGCTTCACCACCGCCGATGCACAGCGCAGCCACGCCGCGCTTGCCACCGGTTTTCTTCAAGGCGCCCAGCAAGGTCACGATGATGCGCGCGCCGGACGCGCCGATCGGGTGGCCCAGCGCACACGCCCCGCCGTGGATATTGATTTTTCCGTGCGCGATATCGAGGTCGTGCATCGCGGCCATCGCCACCACCGCGAACGCTTCGTTGACCTCGAACAAGTCGACATCCTTGGTGGCCCAGCCCACCTTCGCGTACAGTTTTTGCACCGCGCCAACCGGTGCCGTAGTAAACAGGTTCGGCTGCTGCGCATGGGTGGCGTGGCCGACGATCCTGGCGATCACGGTGCAGCCCAACTTCTTGGCGGTCGATTCGCGCATCAGCACCAGTGCTGCGGCGCCGTCGCTGATCGACGACGAGGATGCCGCCGTGATCGTGCCGTCTTTTTTGAATGCTGCTTTGAGCGATGGGATCTTCTCGGGCTTGGCCTTTTGCGGGCCTTCATCCTTGTCGATGATGGTGTCGCCGCCACGTCCGGCCACGGTCACAGGCGCGATTTCCCACGCAAAATGGCCCTCGTTGGTGGCCGCCTGTGCGCGCTTGACCGACTCCATCGCAAACGCGTCTTGCGCTTCACGGGTGAATGCATATTGGGTCACGCACTCTTCGGCAAAGGTGCCCATCGAGCGACCGCCGCCGCCTTTCTCATCTTTCGCGTACGCGTCTTCCAGGCCATCGAGCATCATATGGTCGAAGATCATGCCGTGGCCGATGCGGTAGCCGCCGCGCGCTTTCGGGATCAGGTAAGGGGCGTTGGTCATCGATTCCATGCCGCCGGCGACGATCACCTCGGCGCTGCCGGCCAGCAGGGCGTCATGCGCGAACATGGTCGCCTGCATCGCGGAGCCGCACATTTTCGACAGCGTAACGGCGCCGGCCGAGGTGGGCAAGCCCGCCTTGATCGCAGCCTGGCGCGCGGGCGCCTGGCCTTGGCCCGCCATCAGGCAGTTGCCAAAGAAAACGTGCTCGACCAGGTTGGCGTCGACCCCGGCCCGTTCAACTGCTGCCTTGATCGCGACCGCACCCAATGCGCTGGCGGTCACGCTGGAAAAATCGCCTTGGAAGGCGCCCATCGGTGTGCGCGCTGCGCCAACGATAACAACAGGATCATTCATCATGTAAGTTCTCCAAAAGTGGTTGCGAAAGGGGTGATTCTGGCGGTGATATTGGTGCTGACAAGTGTGCTGGAACCAGCGGCGCCGGGGTGGTTATGATGGTCACGTGCTGATTGCTGAAGCGAATGTGCTGCGGATAGGGAAACACGTCTTCGATGAAACCGTCAATGATGCGCTGCTTGCGCGCTTGCCAATACGACTGCGTCAATAAGTCTGCATGGTGTTTCAAGAAATATTTCCTGATGCGCGCGTTGCCCAACAAGAAGGTGCCGAACTGCTCCGGGAATACATCGTGTTTGCCGACCGAATACCAGGGCTCGGCCGACATTTCATCCTCTTCGTTGCGCGGCGCCGGGATCACGCGGAAATTGCAATCGGTGATGTACTCGATCTCATCGTAATCGTAGAACACGACCCGGCCATGGCGCGTCACGCCAAAGTTTTTGTAAAGCATGTCGCCCGGGAAAATGTTGGCTGCGACCAGCTCCTTGATGGCATTGCCGTACTCGAGCACGCCATGCTCGATCAGCGCCTCGTTGCCGGCCTTTTCCGCGTTGCCGAGCCAGAGATTGAGCGGCACCATGCGGCGCTCGATATACAGGTGCTTGATAATGACGACCTGATCGTTGTCTTCCTCCAGCATCGAGGGCGCGAAGTGCTTGACCTCGGCCAGTAGCGCCTCCGAAAAGCGGGCGCGCGGGAACGCGACGTTCGAGTATTCAAGCGTGTCGGCCATGCGGCCCACGCGGTCGTGGTTTTTCACCAGCAGGTATTTTTCCTTGATCTGGGCGCGGCTGGTTTCCTTGGGGGCCGGAAAAAAATCCTTGATGACCTTGAACACATAGGGGAACGATGGCAGGGCGAACACCAGCATGACCAGGCCGCGGATGCCGGGCGCGATCTCGAAGCTGTCCGACGAATGCTTCAGGTGCTGCAGATAGTCGCGGTAAAACAGGGTCTTGCCCTGTTTTTGCAAGCCCAGGATGGTGTAAATCTCGCTGCGCGGCTTGCGCGGCAACAGCGAGCGCAGGAACTGGACATAGGCCGACGGCACCTCCATATCAACCAGGAAATAGGCGCGCGTAAACGAAAACAGGAGCGTGATCTGTTCCTGGTCGAACAACACCGTATCGAGGATCAGCTCGCCGTTGCGGTTGTGCAAGATGGGGACCACGAAAGGATATTCGCGGTTGCCGTTAATGCCTTTGCCGACAACGTAGGCGCCCTTATTTCGATAGAACAAGCTCGACAGCACTTGAATCTGGTGATTCGGCTCAAGCGTGTCGGAGCCGAAGATTTGCTTGAGGCGCGCCTCAACCTGCCCTACATCGCGGTCCAGGTCGGCGAACGCACGATTGAGCTGGAAATTGGTGAAGATGCGCTTCAAGGTAAAGCGCAAGCCATCGCTGGCCGGATAGTAGACCCGGTAGGTGGGCTGCTCGTCGGTCTCGATGTAGTCGGTGGAGGCCACCGGCCGCACGAAAATATAGTCGTTATGGAAATACGTGCGGTGCAAAATATTGCAGCAAACCGAGTTGAAAAACGTTTCGGCCAGCTCCGGCTGCTTATGGTCGGACAGCATGCCGATGTAATGGAGCTTCAGTTCGCGCCACACTTGATCGGTCAATTCGCTCGGATCGTACTCATCTTCGAGCAATTGCACGCATTCCTGCACGCGCTTGTCGTAAAACCCGATGCGTTCGCGCGCGGCAGTCTGGGCCACGACCCAGGCGCCCGTTTCAAAATGATGCTTGGCGGCCTGACTGGTAAAGCGGAACAAGCGGTAATGCTTGTCGAAACCATCGAGAATGGCGCGCGCGATATCGAAACCGATCTGTGACGACAGCAGTTTTGGGAACGCAACTTGAGTCATCGTTCGTCTCGATTCAAAGCGATCAGTATCGATTGGCGCGCGCAGGCCATCCGTATGGAGGGCGCTTATTTCGTCTCGGAAAACAGTTCGCGCCCGATCAGCATGCGCCGGATTTCGCTGGTGCCCGCACCGATTTCATAGAGCTTGGCATCGCGCCACAAACGCCCGGCCGGATAGTCGTTGATGTAGCCGTTGCCGCCCAGCGCCTGGATCGCTTCGCCAGCCATCCAGGTCGCTTTCTCTGCGCTATACAAGATCGCGCCGGCCGCATCCTTGCGCAGCATGCGCGCCGCTTCCGGCGTCTTGGCGCGGTCGCAGGCTTGACCCACGGCATACACATACGCCTTGCACGCCATCATGGTCGAGTACATGTCGGCAAGCTTGCCCTGCATCAGCTGGAATTCGCCGATCGGCTGGCCGAATTGCTTGCGGTCATGCACATAAGGCACCACCAGGTCCATACAGGCCTGCATGATGCCCAACGGACCGCCGGACAACACGGTGCGCTCGAAGTCGAGCCCCGACATCAGCACGTTGACGCCCTTGCCCAGGCCGCCCAGCACATTCTCGGCCGGCACTTCGCAATCCTGGAACACCAGTTCGCCCGTGTGCGAGCCGCGCATGCCCAGCTTGTCGAGCTTTTGCGCCACCGAGAAACCAGGGAAAGTCTTTTCGATCAGAAACGCCGTCATGCCGCGCGGCCCCGCTTCCAGGTCGTTCTTGGCATACACCACCAAGACATCGGCATCCGGGCCGTTGGTGATCCACATCTTGGTGCCGTTCAGCACCCAGCGGTCGCCCTTCCAGTCGGCGCGCAACTTCATGCTCACCACGTCGGAACCGGCGTTCGGCTCGGACATGGCCAGCGCACCGACGTGCTCGCCCGACACCAGTTTCGGCAAGTACTTGGCTTTTTGCTCCGCGCTACCGTTGCGCTTGATCTGGTTGACGCACAGATTCGAATGCGCGCCGTACGACAAACCGACCGAGGCCGAGGCGCGTGAGATCTCTTCCATCGCCACGATATGGGCCAGATAGCCCATGCCGCTGCCGCCATATTGTTCCTCGACAGTAATGCCCAGCAAGCCCAGGTCGCCCATCTTGCGCCACAGATCCATCGGAAATTGATCGGTGCGGTCGATCTCGGCGGCGCGCGGCGCAATCTCGGCCGCGGCAAATTGGGCGATCGTTTCGCGCAGCGCGGCGATGTCTTCGCCATGGTCAAAGGTCAAGCCTGGGAGATGGAGCATGGTGTCCTCACGGTGGGTTAGCGGGATAATCAAGCACAAATGATACGCTGGTGTGACCGGCTTGTGTGACGTTTACGTAAACGTCAAGTAAGGGTAAAGTAAATCGCTCTCAGACGCACCTTTAGTCGGCCGAACCGGAGGCTTCGCTTTCCGCCAGCACATCGCTTGCTGGCGCAGCGGCGGCCAGCTTGGCCAAAGTGCGCTTGCAGTCTTCCTCATGGGTGGCGATTTCCGACAGCGCCATCTCGATATCTTCCCTTTGCTGCTCGAGCGTCTCACGCTGGTGCGCCAGCACGCCGAGAAAGCAGTTCAGCTGGGTACTCGTGTCCTTGGGGGACTCGTACATGTCGACCAGGTTCTTGATCTCCGACAGGGTCAGGCCGAGGCGCTTGCCGCGCAGGGTCAGTTTCAAATGGGTGCGTTCGCGCGGCGTGTAGACCCGGTTGCGTCCGCCGACGCCTTCCCGTTGCGGGCGCAACAGGCCCTGGTCTTCGTAGAAGCGGATCGCGCGCGCCGTGATGTCGAATTCACGCGCTAGTTCGGTGATGGTGTAGGTCGCCATGTCGTTGAGGTTCCAGGGTTGAGAACGACGCAACGCACGGAGTCGGGTTTGCGCTTAGAATCACGCTTACACCTTCCGTTTACGTCAACGTCAACCACATTGTAGCGCGCCCGCCAGGAATGTGAACATGAAAGATCGCCCATGAACCCTCTCGAAGCCCAGCTGGACTACCCGTTTGGCGACACGCTCCCGGCGCCCGGCGTGCCATTGCCGCTGGTGACCGGCGTCAATTGGCTGCGCATGCCGTTGCCATTCGCACTCGACCATATTAACCTTTGGTTACTGAGCGATGAGCTCGATGGCGTGCAGGGCTGGAGCGCGATCGACTGCGGCGTCGCCAACGACCCCACGCGCGCGGCATGGGAGCAGGTTTTCGCGGGCGGCATGGACCAGCTGCCGCTGCTGCGCGTGGTGGCCACCCATTGCCACCCCGACCATGTGGGCCTGGCTGAGTGGCTGTGCACCCGATGGCAAGCGCCGCTCTGGATGACGACCGGCGAATACGCGTTTGCGCGCATCATGTCGGCGGCCCTGCCAGGCGTGGACGGCAAGGCCGCCTTGTCGCACTTCAAACGACACGGCCTGATCGATCCGGCTTTGCTCGAACAGATGCAGGGGCGCAAGAATTACTACCCATCGCTGGTCCCGGCGGTGCCCGCGGCCTATACCCGGATGCAGGACGGGCAACAGATCGACATCGGTGGCCATCGGTGGCGGGTCATCACCGGTTTTGGGCACGCGCCCGAGCATGCCGCCCTTTATTGCGCCGATCTGAACGTTCTGATCACGGGCGACATGGTGCTGCCGCGCATTTCGACCAATGTCTCCGTGTTCGCCATCGAGCCGGAATCGAACCCGCTCCAGTTGTATCTCGATTCGCTGGGCAAATTTGCCGATCTGCCGCAAGATACCCTGGTCTTGCCGTCACACGGCAAACCGTTCCGGGGTTTACACCAGCGCATCGCCCAGCTGCGCGATCACCACCGCGAGCGCCTGGCCGAGGTGGTGGTCGCTTGCCGCACCTGGCAATCGGCGGCCGACATTGTTCCGATGATGTTCCGGCGTGCGCTGGATGTGCATCAGCTCAGTTTCGCCCTCGGCGAAGCGTTAGCCCATCTGCACCACCTGTGGCACGGGGGTATGTTGCGCAGAGAAACCGGATCTGATGGTGTGCTGCGCTTTCGAATAAAAGATGCTTGATTCGAGGTCGACTTTTGAGAAGTTTCAACCTATACTAAAAAGAATGTCTGTATCAATGTGCCGCAAACCGCGAGCGAGCGGCGGCAAGCGTGTCCGGGTAAATTTGCCGGCCGTGACACATGTTAATTATCCGATGTGAGATTGTCACAATTGGTCTATGAATCCAAGAGACTGACATTCATGTCGTTGCATGAAATAGTGCCGCAATGACTTCATCAAACGAACGGGAAAACTTCAGCGAGCGCCTGCAGCACGCTTTGAAAAACGCCCATTACTCGCCAGACAGCCCGACCCGATTGGCGCGCGAGTTTAATATCCGCTTTGACGGGCGCCCGATCACCGTCCATGCTGCCCGCAAATGGCTGGTGGGCGAAGCGATTCCGACCCAGGAAAAGCTGCGCATGATCGCCCAGTGGCTCGGTGTTGCGGCCGACTGGCTGCGCTTTGGCGATTCCCATAGTCAAGCTCAGCAGAGCGATGCGCTCAATACTATGCCCCGTTTTGAGTCGGCCGACGTGAAGCTGATTGCCGATTTGCAGCGTCTGGATGAGCATCATCGCCAACTTGCACGCGAATTCATTCGCCTGTTGGTACGCATGAACTATCCAAAATAGCGATCCTGGGTCATCTGCGCCTGTGTGCAGCGCTCGATCCGGATCGAATCCAACAGCGGTCTGGCGGGCGCGGCTTGGTGCGATCTACCATTGCGCCTTGTCATGCCATCCACAAAAAACCGGCCCACAATAATTGGATTCGTCCTTGCGGCTCGATTCGTCGAAGCAATAAAATTGCACATGGAACAGCGCAAAGTCGAATAGTGGCTCATAATCAAACAAGTTCTACAGTTTTGCCACTTGACCCGGAGCCAGGCGTTTGAGCCGATTTATGAAAAGTAACTACAGCAACACCGCGCAATTGAAAGAGTTGATGACGGTCCCGCCCATGACCGCTGCCCAACACGCGGAAGTGATGCGCAAGCGCATCGCGCACCGCCGGATGGTTGAGGAAGCAATGGATTTGAAGAGGGTGAGCGATTCAGTGTTTGAAACCCGCTAGATGGCCGTGTTGCCCGGTGTTGCCATAAGCAGGCCTCGCCACGCCTGCCTGCCAAGCTTGTTGCCTACGCTTCTACGACCGGTTTAAGCCCAGCCCAGCGCGGCGCGAGCGAGTGCGCGATGCCGAACAGGTCGATGACGCGCGCGACCGTATGGTCGACCATCTCGGCGATGCTTTGCGGGTGATGGTAAAAGCTCGGCAGCGGCGGAAAAATGATGCCGCCCATCTCGGTCACGGACGTCATGTTGCGCAAGTGCGCCAGGTTGAGCGGCGTTTCGCGCACCATCAGCACCAGGCGCCGGCGCTCCTTGAGAGCGACATCGGCGGCCCGCGCGATTAAATTATCAGACAGGCCCAGCGCCACCGCCGCCAGCGTCTTCATCGAGCAGGGCGCCACGATCATGCCGTCGGACTGAAACGAACCGCTCGCGATCGACGCGCCAACGTCGCGCTGCTTGTGCACGACATGGGCCAGCGCCTCGACTTCCCTGCGCTGCAGCCCCATTTCCTGGTGCAAGGTAAGCGCCGCGGCATCGGACACGATCAAATGGGTCTCGATGCCGGGCGTGGCATGCAATTGCTGCAGCAAACGCACGCCATACACGGCGCCGGTAGCGCCCGTGATGGCGACAATCATGCGCCGCAGCGGGCGCTCAGGCATCGAGCAAGGTCTTCAATTCGCCCGATTCAAACATTTCATTCATGATGTCGGAGCCGCCGATGAATTCGCCCTTGATATAGAGCTGCGGAATGGTTGGCCAGTTCGAATATTCCTTGATGCCCTGGCGCACATCGGCGTCATCGAGCACGTTGACGGTCGAGATGTTCTCGACGCCGCAGGCTTTCAAGATCTGAATCGCACGACCGGAAAAGCCGCATTGCGGGAACTGGGCGGTGCCCTTCATGAACAACACGACAGGCGCGTTGGTTACGGTTTCTTTGATCCAGGTTTGTACGTCGCTCATGGCTGCCTCAATGGTTAAAAATAATTAGATGACGTCATTTTATAAGAAAACCGGGCCGGGGTGCTGAACGCCCCGGTTTTTCCCGGCTTAGCCCTTGAGCTTGGCGAACGCGGCCGCCATGCTGCCGCCGCTCGGTTCCTGGCGCGCTTGCTGCTGTTGATGTTGCCCAAGGCGCTTGCCGTCGTTGCGGTCGGCGCGCTGCTCGGGCTTGGCGCCGGGCTGCGGCGCGCTGTCGGTCAGGCGCATGGTGAGCGCGATTCGCTTGCGTTTCGCGTCGATTTCCAGCACCTTGACGCGCACCACCTGGCCCGCTTTGACCACCGTGTGCGGATCCTTGACAAAGGTATTCGACAGCGCCGAGATATGCACCAGGCCATCCTGGTGCACGCCGATGTCGACAAAGGCGCCAAATGCGGCCACGTTGGTGACCACGCCTTCCAGGATCATGTCCGGGCGCAGGTCGCCGATTTCCTCCACCCCTTCCTTGAAGGTGGCCGTGGTGAACTCGGGCCGTGGGTCGCGCCCCGGTTTTTCCAGTTCCTTGAGGATGTCGCTGATGGTCGGCACCCCGAATTTCTCGTCCGCGTACTTGGCCGGGTTAAGCGACTTCAGCAGCGATGCGTCGCCGATCAGCGCCTTCATGTCCTTCTTCAGATCGGCCAGGATTTTTTCGACCAGCGGATACGATTCCGGGTGCACCGCGGATTCGTCGAGCCGATTGGCGCCGCCCATGACGCGCAGGAAGCCGGCCGCCTGCTCGAATGTTTTATCGCCCAGGCGCGGCACCGCCTTCAAGCCTGCGCGCGAGCTGAACGCGCCGTTTTGGTCGCGGTAAGAGACGATGCTTTGCGCCACGCTGGCCGACAAACCCGAGACCCGCGCCAGCAGCGGCGCCGACGCCGTGTTCACGTCGACCCCGACCGCATTGACGCAATCTTCGACGACGGCGTCGAGCGAGCGCGCCAGCTGGGTCTGGCCGACGTCGTGCTGGTACTGGCCCACACCGATCGATTTCGGATCGATCTTGACCAGCTCGGCCAGCGGATCTTGCAGGCGGCGCGCGATCGAGACCGCGCCGCGCAGCGTCACGTCCATGTCCGGCAGTTCGCGCGAAGCGAATTCGGAGGCCGAATAGACCGAGGCGCCCGCCTCCGAGACGAC
>JANPCW010000483.1:0-3682 GCA_031431155.1 Janthinobacterium sp.
CGAAGACGCCCTGCGCGTACCCCCACGTCGCGAACCGGAGGTCGCCGGATCGGGCGACGAGCCCGGCATCCGGATCGAGATTAAACGCCTGCTACTGTCGCAGGCGCTGCGCCCGCTGCCCGGTTCTGAAAAATTGGTGGCAAACCTGCAACGCAATGCCAGAAGCGTGATCGGCGAAGATATTCCCGCGCTAGGTACGCCGCTGTATGCGGACGCCCGACTCTATGGCGAGCAAGCAATTCCAGCCGTGCTGTATGGCGCCGGGCCGCGCACCGTGCCGGAATCGAACGCAAAAAAAGCCGATGAGAATTTGGCGCTGGAAGACTTGCGCATGGCCACCAAAGTGGTGGCGCTGACCTTGCTGGATTTTCTGGCTGGCTAGATTGGGATAACGAACACAACACAGGCGAACTCAGCTTGTGGCAACGTTGACGCGTCCCTTGCCCATTGCTTTTGCCGTATACATGGCATCGTCCGCACGATGCAACAATGCTTTGCTCGTTACGCCCGAATCGGGAAATCCCGCAACACCGATGCTCGCTGAAATCTGGACAATAATGTTCCCGATTTGGTAAGGCAGGGAAAGACTGTCGATAAGCTTCGCAGCGACATTTTCAGCTTCTCTTGTCGGCGTATCGATTAACACGATGACAAACTCATCTCCACCAAGTCGCGCGGCGACATCAGACTTTCTGATATCTGCCTTAAAGCGTTCGGCAACCGCCTGCAACAATTTATCCCCGGTCGCGTGACCGTGTCCATCGTTAATTTTCTTGAAACCATCCAGGTCGATATAGAGGACGGAAAGACAGCTACTATTTCTCTGGCAAAGAGCCAGTTGTTGGTCGAGAAATTCCTTGAGCAGCGCTCGGTTCGCCAGTCCCGTCAACCCATCATGGTTCGCCTGGTACTGCGCCTGGAGTAGCATTTCGGATGCTTTAGCCAAGGCTTGTCCAACCTCGTTCGCTTCCCGCAAATTGAACGACCGAACCTCCACGGATTCGCCCGCACCCAGGGCCAGCGCTGGTCCCACTAGGCCGCGAATTGACCGTGCTATCCTGCCGCCAATCAGCCAAGCAAAGGAAAGACTACCACCCAGGAGAAGCACTGAAACAACGATTAGCCACGAGAAGGTACGTCGCAATTCGGAGCTCAAATTTTTAGAAGGAATACCGATCGCGACCGTCCACTTCGAATCGGAAGCGTGGCTGAAAACGCCAATAACAGGAACCCCCTCCTTGGTGATACCTTCAAACGTACCTTCCTCCGATTTGGCGATGCGCTTAATTAATTCTGGAATTGCCTTTTGACCGACAAAGCGCTGCGCTTCGTGTGAACGTGCAACGATGGTTCCGTTCTGGTCCAAGATAGCTGCAATCCAGGTTGGCGGAAGGTTTTGCCTGCGCAACAGCTTGCCGAAGCGCTCGCTGAATATATCGGCACTCAGGTTGTACGCAATCTTAACGCCGCGACGGACTGGAACACTCAAGGCGACAACTGACCGTTGGGACAGCTGACCAATGAACAAATCGGAAATGACCGGTCCACCTTTCTCAAAGACACGTTTTATCTGGGGAATATTGTCTTTTTGAAGTAACGGTTCGCCAAACGGGTGCAGTGTGTTGATGTATTGTTTTCCGGTCGCATCGCTAAGAACGATGTTGATGTCACTTTGACCACGCAATACGTCGTTGGCTTGTCCATAAAAAGCGGAAAGATCATTCGAGGCAAGGTTTGGCGATGTCGCGAGCGTTAGCAGTGTCGACTCGACAATCGCAAACTCCTTGTCGACTACCGACGCCATCGCGCGGGCGGTAATCACTGAATTTTGCACGAGTTGCTCGCGGGCGCGATGATAGTCGTAAGAAATCAACATGACTGCCATCAGCGAGGCGGGAACGATGCACGTCGTGACAAGCAATACAAGCAGTGAACGTATCGAGGGAGAGCGGATTGCTTTCCCCACATTACCTTCCAGCGTGGTTAAAATTTGGCTCGCAGCGGTCGTCTCTTTATGTGGGAAATATTTCGCCATTGCATCATTGTACTTGACCCTAACGACAAAGCGGGAACGATGTTTTGCAGTAGACGCGCTAACTCCAGCAGCAGTCGCGAAGCTATTTACAAGAGATAATGTTTAATCGCTTTCAAGCAGGGTGCGCGAAGGAGCCAGATGTTGGTCCATAATCGGCTCGGATGTCGTGACGGACGATTTTCCAGGATCTTGAGCGTCGCCAAGTATTTGAATCGCTTGCACTATTTTGGTCGGGGTGAGAGGATTCGAACCTCCGGCCTCTGCGTCCCGAACGCAGCGCTCTACCGGGCTGAGCCACACCCCGTCCCACTAATAATTAGACCAGCTCTGCGTTTCTGCTTAGTGATTTCGATCAACCGCGAACACGGTCAATTGCAGCAGGGACTGCTTGTATTGGCTGTCGGGCAGGCTGGCGATGGCGTCGGCGGCGCGTTGCGCGGCGATCTGCGCCTCGCGCCGTGTGTAGTCGAGTGCGCCGGAACTGGTGATGGCGGCCAGGATCGCGTCGAAGTGTTGCTCGTCGCCTTGCTCGATGCAGGCGCGCACCAGTTCCCGTTGCTCGGGCGTGCCGTTTTCCATCAGGTAGATTAGCGGCAGGGTCGGCTTGCCTTCACGCAGGTCGTCGCCCACATTCTTGCCGATTTCGGCGGCGTCGCCGGCGTAATCGAGCACGTCATCGATCAACTGGAAGGCGGTGCCGAGCGAGCGGCCGTATTCCCCGGCCGCTTCGATCTCGGCATCGGATGCGCCCGAGATCAATGCGCCCAGTTGCGCCGCCGCCTCGAACAACTTGGCCGTCTTGGAGCGGATCACGTTCAGATAGCTTTGCTGGCTCACGTCAGGGTCGTGCATGTTTAGCAGTTGCAACACTTCGCCCTCGGCGATGACGTTGGTGGCATCCGACAGGATGCGCATCACGCGCATATTGTCGAGCGACACCATCATCTGGAACGAGCGCGAATACAGGAAGTCGCCCACCAGCACCGAGGCCGCATTGCCGAACAGGGCATTGGCGGTCTGGCGTCCGCGCCGCATCGACGATTCATCGACGACGTCGTCGTGCAACAGGGTCGCGGTATGGATAAATTCAACCACGGCGGCCAACTCGTGGTGCGCGCTGCCGCGGTAGCCGTAGGCATTAGCAACGAGCAACACCAAGACCGGCCGGATACGCTTGCCGCCGGCGCTGATGATATATTCCGCTATCTGGTTCACGAGGCTGACCTCGGAATGCAGTTTTTGGCGTATCACCGCATTGACGGCATCCATGTCGGAGGCGATCGAGTGCATGATAGTATTTTGATTGGTGTTTTTGTGTGCGGCAGACAAGGCGAACCTGCAATAGACTGTGGGTGCCGCGATTATACGACATGCCCCGGCAACCGGGCAGCATTGCCAGCCTGGCAGCGCAGCGCAGTTGACGGCAAGCCACGACATACCACGATCTGCCCGCTTTGTGCAGCTCTTTTGACGCACATCGCCAGTCCATGTATAATCGCAGGTTCTCCCGGCTCCGCCCAGCTTTACAGGCGGCTTCGATGAGAAATTCTTTCAACATAAAGATGAGGTTTCAAATCATGTACGCGGTCATAAAAACCGGTGGCAAACAGTATAAAGTTGTCGCTGGCGAAAAACTTAAAATAGAAC
>JANPCW010000484.1:0-2026 GCA_031431155.1 Janthinobacterium sp.
GCCCGACCGGCTGCCGCCCGTGTTCGCCGACGCGCTCGGCAAGTTGAAGCCGGGCCAGGTCACGCCGGTCATCAAAAGCCCAGCCGCGTTCCACATCCTGAAGCTGGTCGACAAGCGCAGCATGGCCGAGGGCCAGGCCGCCGCCGCGCCGCAACAAACCCATGTGCGCCACATCCTGATCAAGCTGACCCCGACCGTGACAGCGGCCGATGCCAAGCGCAAGTTGGCCGAGCTGAAAGAGCGGCTCGACCATAAAGCGGCCAAGTTCGACGAGCTGGCGCGCCTGTTCTCGACCGACGGCTTCGCCAGCAAGGGCGGCGATCTGGGCTGGCTGTTCCCGGGCGACGCGGGCCCCGAATTCGAGGCCGTGATGAATGCCCTGAAACCGGGCGAAGTGAGTCAGCCGGTGGAAACGCCGTTCGGCATGCACCTGATCGAAGTGATCGAGCGCAAGAGCGAAGACGTCTCGAAAGAGCGCTCGCGCAACGCGGCGCGCCAGGCGATCCGCGAACGCAAGGTCGAGGAAGCGGCCGACGACTGGCAGCGCCAGGTGCGCGACCGAGCCTACGTCGAGTTTCGCAACGAGGACAGCTAAGCCGATGGGCCACCATCTGGGCGCGCGGCCCGCGATCGCCATCACCAGCGGCGAGCCGGCCGGGATCGGCCCGGAAATCGCGCTGCGCGCGGCCTGGGCCATGCGCGAGGACGTCAACTGCGTGCTGATCGGCGACGCCGCATTCCTGGCCCTGACCGCGCACCAGATCGACCCCGCAATCAGTCTTGCCGCGCTGTCGGCGCAGGCCCTGCGCAACGGCGGCTTGCCCCATTTCGGCCCGCAGCGCGTGACCGTGATCGACGTGCCGCTGGCCGCGCATGTGGTGCCGGGCGTACTCAATGCCGAAAATGGCAGGGCAGTGCTGGACACGCTCGACCTGGCGCTGGCCGGTGTGCAGGCCGGCTGGTTCGATGCCATGGTCACCGCGCCGCTGCAAAAAAGCACGATCAACGACGCCGGCGTGGCGTTCTCGGGCCACACCGAATACCTGGCGCAAAAAACCGGTAGCGCGCAAGTGGTGATGATGCTGGCCGGATCGCCGGGACCGGGCGCACCCGATTTGCGGGTGGCACTGGCGACCACCCATCTGCCGCTCAAGGACGTGCCGGCCGCGATCACGCCGGAGGGCGTGGGCGCCACGCTCGACATCCTGCAGCACGATCTGCGCACCAAATTCGGAATTGCGGCGCCGCGCATCCTGGTGGCCGGCCTGAACCCGCACGCGGGCGAGGGCGGCTATCTGGGACGCGAAGAGATCGACGTGATCGCACCGGCCATTGCAGCGGCGCAGGCGCGCGGCATCGATGCGCGCGGGCCGTTTCCGGCCGATACCCTGTTCCAGCCCAAATACCTCAATGAGGCCGACTGCGTGCTGGCGATGTACCACGACCAGGGCTTGCCGGTGCTGAAATACGCCAGCTTCGGACGCGGAGTGAACATCACGCTCGGCCTGCCGCTGATCCGCACCTCGGTCGATCACGGCACCGCCCTCGACCTGGCCGCGCGCGGCACCGGGCTGGCCGATTGCGCCAGCATGGAACAGGCGATCCTGGTCGCGCTCCAGATGGTACGCGCCCGCCGCGCCTGACCTTTAAGCCTGACCCTTACTATAGAAAAACCAACATGAAACACGTCGCACGCAAGCGCTTCGGCCAGAATTTTTTGACCGACAAACTGGTCCTCAACGAGATCGCCGTCGCCATCGCGCCGCAGGCCGACGACACGCTGGTCGAGATCGGGCCCGGCCTGGGCGCGATGACCCAGCTGCTGATGAAGTCGCTCAATCACATGCACGTGGTGGAACTGGACCGCGACCTGGTCGCGCGCCTGGAAAAAACCTTCAACCCGGCCAAGCTGACGATTCACTCGGGCGACGCGCTCAAGTTCGACTTCGCGCAGATCCCGGTGGCCGAGGGCAAGAAGCTGCGCGTGGTCGGCAACCTGCCGTACAACATTTCGAGCCCGCTGCTA
>JANPCW010000485.1:0-3645 GCA_031431155.1 Janthinobacterium sp.
ATTTCGCAAGTGCGCGATCAAAAACTCGAATTCAGGCCGCTGCGGGCCGATCCTGCCGACACTGAAGTAGAAGTGCGTTCCCAAGTGCTGCAGGGACGCGCGGAGCCGATTCAGATCAACTACCGGCTTGCCAAGGAAGCATCCGGCTGGAAAATCTATGATGTCAACGTGCTGGGCGCATGGCTGGTCGAGACGTACAAAGGCAACTTTGCCGCGGAAATCAGCAAGGGTGGGGTCGATGGCTTGATCAAGACCCTGGCCGAGAAGAACAAGAAGCTGGCGAGCAAGCCGATTAAAGCGTCGAAGTAATCGACAATAACCTTCACAGCCACTGCCATGCCAGCCACCGATAAGTTGCAATCTCTCGATTCCCTGACCGTGTTCAACGCCCGGGTGGCGTTCGGGCACGGCCTGGAAGCGATCGAAGCGGGGCAGACGGTCATCGATCTGGCGCAGGTAAAGGCGGTCGACTCGGCCGCCGTGGTCGTCCTGCTTGAATGGCAGCGCGCCGCGCGCAAAGCGGGCTTCGCATTGAAATTCAGCAATTTACCGGCGAACCTCAAGATTCTGACCGCCTTGTATGGCGTTGACGCCCTGTTGGGCGACGCGCCGGCCCCTGAGGTCGGCAGCGCCGGGCAGCTGCACCACCATTGATCCTGTTCGCCATCCCCGCCTTGCCCCAGTAACGCCAGCCTGACTCTGCCGAGTCCAGTTTCCAATATAATTGACGGCCGGGCGCGCCACCCCCGGCGGCGCTGCGCCGAACCAGGCGCCCGCCCCAAATGGCAGCCGATGCACACCAATTAAGATAAGCATGACAGCGATCCAGATCAGAAATGTCGAGAAGAGCTACAAGTCGCTCAAAGCCCTGGGCGGGGTATCGCTGACAATCGAAGAAGGGGAGTTTTTCGGTTTGCTCGGCCCCAACGGCGCCGGAAAAACCACCCTGATTTCCTGCATCGCCGGCTTGATCCGGCCCGATGCCGGCAGCATCGCAATCCACGGCCATGACGTCGTTAGCGACTTTCGCGGCGCCCGCAAGATGCTCGGCGTGGTGCCGCAGGAACTGGTGTTCGATCCCTTTTTCACGGTGCGGGAAACCTTGCGCCTGCAATCGGGTTACTTCGGCTTACCCAATAACGACAAGTGGATCGACGAGGTGATGGACAACCTCGACCTCACCGGCAAGGCCGACACCAATATGCGCGCGCTGTCGGGCGGCATGAAGCGGCGCGTGCTGGTGGCGCAAGCGCTGGTGCATAAGCCGCCCGTGATCGTGCTCGATGAGCCCACTGCCGGGGTCGACGTCGAATTGCGCCAAACTTTATGGAAGTTCATCGCGCGCCTGAACCGCGAGGGCCATACGGTGGTGCTGACCACCCACTACCTGGAAGAGGCGCAAGCCATGTGCAAGCGGGTGGCCATGCTCAAGGCCGGCCGTATCGTGGCGCTCGATACAATGGCGTCGCTGATCCGCCGCATCGCGGGGTCGCAACTGGTGGTGCACCTGGCGCACGGCCAGTTGCCGGACGATTTGAAGGCGCGCGTGTCGCATCCCGAGGAACTGGCAGGGGGTAACAAGTTCACCCTGCGCGTAAACGAGTATGTCGACGTCGAGCCGATCCTGGCCCGCCTGAGGGAGAGCGGCGCCGTGATCGACGAGATGCAATTGCAGCAAGCCGATCTGGAAGACATCTTCCTGCAGGTGATGGACGGGGAGCTGGCATGAGTTTCATCACCAAGGGATTCCAGACCCTGCTCTACAAGGAGACGCTGCGCTTTTGGAAAGTGGCCACCCAAACCGTGGCTGCGCCGGTCCTGACGGCGATGCTGTACCTGCTCATTTTCGGCCATGTGCTGGAGGGCCGGGTGCAGGTCTATCCTGGCGTGCGGTATACTGCGTTCCTGATTCCCGGCCTGGTGATGATGAGCGTGCTGCAAAACGCGTTCGCCAATTCGTCCTCATCGCTGATCCAGTCCAAGATCACGGGCAACCTGGTGTTCATTTTGTTGACGCCGCTGTCGCACTGGGAGATTTTCTCGGCCTATGTGTTCGCGGCGGTGGTGCGCGGCCTGGCCGTGGGCGGCGGTGTGCTCGCGATCACGGTCTGGTTCGCCGACCTGTCCTTCGTTGCGCCGGCATGGATTGCGCTGTTTGCACTGCTGGGCGCCGCCATACTGGGTACAATGGGCTTGATTGCCGGTATCTGGGCCGAAAAATTCGACCAGTTGGCGGCGTTCCAGAACTTCTTGATCATGCCGGCCACGTTCCTGTCGGGCGTGTTTTATTCGATCCATTCGCTACCGTCGTTCTGGCAAACGGTTTCCCATTTCAACCCGTTCTTTTATATGATAGACGGGTTCCGGTATGGCTTTTTCGGCGTATCCGACGTTGGACCGTGGACCAGCCTGGGCATCGTGGCGGCATTCTTTGTGTTGCTGGCGTCAAGCGCCATCGCCATGCTGAAAAGCGGATACAAGCTGCGTCATTAGGCCGGTCCCAGCCCAAACTCAACCTTATCAAGGAAAAATCGTGAGCACTACTCCAGAAGCCATCAAGGGCTACATTGCCGCCGGACTCGAATGCACCCATCTTGAAGTTGACGGCGATGGCCAGCATTTCAACGCCCTCATCGTCTCGCATGCCTTTGCCGGCAAGCGCCCGATCCAGCGCCACCAGCTGGTGTATGCGGCGCTTGGCGAGCGCATGCGCGAAGAGATCCACGCCTTGTCGATGAAGACCATCACCCCAGAAGAATACCAACAAGGATAAGCCATGGATAAACTCCTCATTCAGGGCGGCAAACGCCTGTCCGGCGAAATCGGTATCTCGGGCGCGAAGAACGCGGCATTGCCGATCCTGTGCGCCGGCCTCTTGACCGCAGGCGAGCTGCAATTGTCGAACGTGCCGTTGTTGCACGACGTGACGACCATGATCAAACTGCTGCGCCAGACCGGCTTGAAGGTCGAACAGGATGACCATCGCGTGACCCTCAATGGCAGCGCCATCGACAAGCTGGAAGCGCCGTATGAGCTGGTCAAGACGATGCGCGCATCGATCCTGGTGCTGGGACCGTTGCTGGCGCGCTTCGGCCAGGCCAAGGTATCGCTGCCGGGCGGTTGCGCGATCGGTTCGCGCCCGGTCGACCAGCACATCAAGGGTTTGCAGGCGCTGGGCGCCGAGATTTCGATCGAAGGCGGCTACATTTACGCCAAGTGCAAAAAGCTCAAGGGCGCGCGCATCGTGACCGACATGATCACCGTGACCGGGACCGAGAACCTGATGATGGCCGCCACCCTGGCCGAGGGCGAGACGATCCTGGAAAACGCCGCGCGCGAACCGGAAGTGAGCGACCTGGCCAACCTGCTGGTGGCGATGGGCGCCAAGATCGAGGGCATCGGCAGCGACCGCCTGGTGATCCAGGGCGTGTCCGCGCTGCACGGCGCATCCCACGCGGTGATCGCAGACCGCATCGAGACCGGCACCTTCCTGTGTGCGGTGGCCGCGACCGGCGGCGATATCATGCTCAATAATACCCGCAGCGACATCCTCGATGTCGCGCTCGACAAGCTGCGCGACATCGGCGTGATCCTGACCTCGGGTCCCAGCTGGATCCGGGCCCAGATGGCATCGCGTCCGAAGCC
>JANPCW010000486.1:0-1809 GCA_031431155.1 Janthinobacterium sp.
CCGGCAATTTCCGCCAGCTGACCAACTTGCTGCGCACCGCGATGGTGATGGCCGGCGACGACCACGAGATCAGGATCGAACATCTGCCTGACGATTTCCTGGAGGATCTTGCACTGACCCATGACCAGACCCGCAAGACGCTCACCGAAAATGCGATCACGTCCAGTGCGACGCTGGAAGACGTCGAATTGTCGGTGATCCAAAAATCGCTTGAAGCCCATGCCGGAAATGTCTCGGCAACGGCGCGCGCGCTCGGAGTGTCGCGCAACACGATTTACCGCAAGCTGCATCCCTGACGCCGCCGGCACGCAAAAAAGCCGGCACTTGTAGGTGTCGGCTTTTTTGCTTACCGAAGTTGGCGAAAAACCTCGCCCCTTTATTTTGGCGCCAGTTTGAAGACCCAGACCGAGCCGCCCTGCTCGAGATAGCTCACCTTCGATGCAATCTCGCCGCCCCATAGCGGCACCGCGCCACCCCAGCCCGATACGACCGCCACATATTGGGTGTCGCCATCTTGCCATGTGATGGGCGGCGCCACCACGCCGGACCCGGTCTGAAATTTCCACAGCTCCTTGCCGGTCCTGGCGTCGAGCGCCTTCAGGAAGCCTTCGGGCGTGCCGTAAAATACCAGGTCGCCGGCCGTGCTCATGACGCCACCCCACAGTGGTGCATTATTTTTGTTTTCCCACACGATCTTGCCAGTCTTCGGATCCATCGCGCGCAAAGCCCCGACGTAATCGTCATTGATTGGTTTGATCGTGAAGCCGGCACCGAGGAAGGCGGCGCCTTTCTTGTAGGTGACGGGCTCGTTCCAAATGTCCATCCCCCACTCATTGGCCGGGACGTAGAACAGATTGGTTTTCGGGCTGTACGCCATCGGCATTTGGTTCTTGCCGCCGAGGAAGCCTGGCGCGGCGAACACGGTCGCGCCCTTCTTGCCTTCGGCGCCCTTGGTCGGATCGCCCGGACGGCCTGCGTCGATGAGGTTCGGGCGTCCCGTCTTCAAGTCGATCCCGCTGGCCCAGGTGATTTTCTTGACGAACGGAAAAGCGTTTTCCAGCTTGCCGTTCTTGGCGTCGATCAGATAGAAAAAGCCATTACGGTCGGCCTTGCCGCCCAGCCGTTTGCCACCCATGTCGAAGGTGACGAACTCGTTGACGCCATCGTAGTCCCAGCCGTCGTGCGGCGTGGTTTGATAATGCCACTTGATTTGAGCGGTGTCGATATCGATTGCGACGGTAGAGGACGAATACAGATTGTCACCCGGGCGCAGATGGCTATTCCACGGCGACGGATTGCCCGTGCCGAAATAGGCCAGCCCGGTGCTCGCATCATAAGTGCCGCCCAGCCAAGTCGCTGCGCCACCCGTTTTCCACAGTTCGCCAGGCCAGGTTTTGTTGGTGGTGCCGGAAATTCCGATCTCGGTTTTCTTGCCATCCTTGTCGTACTTGTAGCCCATGTGGCCTTCCACGGTCGGGCGCATCCAGAGTAGTTTTCCGGTGCGCGGATCGCGCGCTTCGACCCGCCCGACCACGCCGAACTCGCCGCCCGACACGCCCGTGAGCAGCATGCCCTTGGCGATCAGCGGCGCGGCCGTGTTGGAGTAACCGGCCGCATAGTCGTCGACTTTTTCCTTCCACACGACATTACCGGTTTCCTGGTCGAGCGCGACCAGTTGGGGGACCCGGGACGCGGCGACATCATCTCACTCAACGTCGAATCGGACCTCGCCCGCCGCGTGGGCCGTGTCGATGTGCGAGGGCGCGATCCGCTGACGAAGGCGACCATCGAGTCGCGGGCGACCAGCGG
>JANPCW010000487.1:0-5538 GCA_031431155.1 Janthinobacterium sp.
GCGACCGCGGCCTGCAAGGGCACGTTGAACTGGCCGTCGCCGGCGCCTCGGGTGCCGATCACCTTGATTTTTTCGCCATCCTTGGAATAGATGACCACCCGATGGTTGTTGCTTTCGTTGTCAGAGCGGTCGATCGCGTAAATCCGTTCCCCGTCACGGCTCACGGCAACCCCGGTCGGCCGCTCCAGGTCTTTCGGATCGCCAATGGCACGCAGGAACAAACCAAGACTGTCAAATACCATCACCTGACGCAGCTTGGCATCGGCAACATAGACATTCATCTGCGCATCGAGGGCGAGTCCCGACGGCTTTTTTAGTACGTTCGGTGCGCGCTGGCCGAAGCGGAACAGTCTGTGCCGCGGCACGTCAAATACGACGACCGTTTCAGTGCTGGTATCGGCAACGTAAATACGACCTTGGCGCGCTGCGATGGCCGCGGGCTTTTCGAATGCCGGGTGGCCCGACATGGCAGCGGCACCGGACAACTCACGAATCAGTTTATCCTTGGGCAGCTCCGAGGCGGCGATGTCGGCCGGCGAACGCAGCACGGTTTCATACGCGATTCGAGGCTGATCGGGCGGCTGGGGCCATATCAAAGGCCCCTTGGAAGCCTTGACCGCCTTGTCCGGCGTTACAGCGCAGGAGGCGAGCAGTGCGGCGCAGGCAAGACTCAAGAAGGGCGATACGCGACGAAATTGGATGGATATTGCCATAGGGAATAATCAGACCTGTTATCTAAGGAAAATTAGCAGAATCACTTGCTTAAAGCAAAAAATATGCCCTGCCGCACGCTGGAAGTTCGTTTCGATTTGCATTTTAAGTATCCTGAACGTTGCGCTTGCCATCCCGGTCCCGAAACACTGTTGCGTATCCCGGCGCGTGGTTTTTCTCAAAGATGAGGTCGCCTTTCTCAAGGACGGGAAAAACGGCCGGCGATCGGATTGAGATCGCGTTAGCGGACGCGTCCAACCTATTGCGTCCGTTTGCCGCGACGCTTTGCCTGGCCGATGCTGCGCTGTACCGCGCGCACCATGGCGCGCAGCGCCGCGCGATCGGACGGGCCGGCGTTTGGACCGTACAGGCTGCGTTCGATGGCACCCAGCGCATGACGCGCGGCCGGATCGGGCAATCGTTGACCCAACGCTTCCAGGGTCAACGGCGGCGTCAACGGCCAGACTGCCGCCGCCCGGCTCAGCAAGCCGTCGCGCACCGCGCCGGCGCTTCCCATCCGGCAGGCGCGCTGCAGTCGCCAGGCGGCACGCACGGCACGCCGCCTGGCATAGGCATACGCCATCGCGCCACCGATCAGCATGAAAGCCGCGCCCAGCAGCAGCGGCAGCGGCCAGCGCTGTGGGTCGGGGAGCGCCGTCACCGTTGCCACAACCTTGGGTGGCATGTTAATCGGCGCCGTGGCTGCAGCCTGAGCGGTATCGGCAGCGGCAATGCGCAGCGCGCGCGCCGGCAGGGTGGCGCGGGCCGGCGCGTCGGTGTCGAGGTTCCACCAGGATAGCCGCAGTTCAGGCACGACGAGCCCCCCGGCGCGCAGCGCAACCATGCGGAAGGTCTGTTCGCGCACGCCGATATTGCGTTCGCCGTCGATCCGGTTTTCCAGCCGCGCCGGTTCAGGATCGACCATCATTCCGGGCGCGGCAAGCTTCAACGCTGGGATTTGAGCGGCGTCGATGCCGCTCGCCTCGATCCGGATCGTGCGCCGCAGCGCTTGGCCGGGACGCGCCTCGGTAGCGGCCGGCGCCCAACTTTCGCTCATCGTCAGGCGATGGGCCGGCAGCCAGTCTGAGGCGGCCGTTGCGGCGGCGGGCATTGGACGTACCGTCAGGGTCCGTGCGGGCGCCTCGATGCGTACCGAGCGCCGGCCGTCGGCTGCAGTTGCCGCCACTGCCGCTACGCGCCCCGTTGCGTGGGCGCCGGACAACTCGAGCGCGCCGCTGCCAAATGGAAATAACGCGTAGGTGCTTTCGTGCACCCGGTAACGCCGGCCATCGCGCACCGCTTCATAGACACGCTCACTGCCGATTGGACGCAGGTCGGCCAGCCGCGTCGATGGCAGGGCGATTTTCAGGTCCTGCACATCGACCGCCTGGAAAAAACGCAGCCGGTAAATGGCCTGCGCCTGCACATACACCTGGGCCGGTGCGATCTCAGCCTCGAACCACAGATCCTGGGGCTGGCCGGCCACTTGCGGTGCCGCCAGCGCCGTTGCAGCGGCGAGCGCGAGCAACCGGCTCCATCCGGTGCGCCGCCTTACCATAGGCGCACCACCTCGCCAGCCTGGCGCCGCCGTTGTTCGGCCTGCAGCTTGCGACGCAGCAAACTGCCCGGCTCGTCGGGGATGCGGCGCAACCACTGTTGCGCCACGCGCGCGGCTTCACGCCCGGCATCGTCGTTCTGTCCCTGACCCGGACCCGGATTGGGCGCAGGCGGCGCTTGCTTGGGTGCTTGCTGGCCGGCGCCGGGTTGACGCGACTTGGCCCCCGCTCCACCCTTTGGCGTTTGCTGGTTCAGCAGGCGCTGCACCAGTTCGCGGTTGTAGCGGCTGTCGGCATCAACGGCACGCAGCTTGAGCGCCGCGTCGTAGGCGCTGAGTGCAGCTGCCAATTGCCCTTGCCGGGCCAGCGCGTTGCCGCGGTTGTAATGCGAGTCGGCATCGCTTGCGCTTGCCAGCAGGCTGGCGGCCTGGTCGAATTGGCCGGCGCGGTAACTGGCCGCGGCGCGCCAGCGCGGATCGGCGAAGCGGGCGGCGGCCGCTTCCGGCTCGCCCGCGTCGAGCAGGCGCCATGCCTGGTAATCAGCCAACATCCCGGTCAACGGAAAATCGAAAGCCCAGGCTGGTTGCGGCAGCAGCGCGCCGGCCAGCAGCAAGGGCAGCAGCAGCGTGAGAATGCCACCACGAAACGCTAGCGCGGCCACCGCCAGCAGCGGCAGCAACAGCCAATGGCCGAGTTCGACAAACGTGCCGGTTGCGGTCTGTGCTCCGGCAATCGCGCCGCCGCGTGCCGCAAGGGCAGCAGCCAGCTGGTCAACGTCGCCATTGTCGGCGCGCAACTGCACCAAGGTGCCGCCGCTTGGGCTGACCGCTGCGGCCAGTGCCTGATCATGCGCGGTGGCAGCATGCAGGATCGACAGGCGGGCACCGGACAATTGCGTTAGCGGCAATTCGGCGTTGCCGGCGCCAGCGGTGATCCACAACACCTCGCGCTGCCGTACCGCGCTGCGTGCGAGGATTTTTCCGGCCATGTGCAGCGCGCGTTCGGGACGGTTGCCGGGCTGCGGGATGGCATCGCTCGCCAGCTCCGGAACAAACAGGGCGATGGTGGCGACATCGGTGGTCGGGGGCACGACCAGGTAAGGTTCGGCGCCATACACCAACAGCGCGGTCTGGCCGTCGGGCAAGGCCTGCAATAATGCGAGCAGCTTCAGCTTCACCGGTTCCAGTTGCGCCGTCATGGCCGGCGACAGGTCGAGCACCAACAGGCGCATCACATCGCGCCGGTACCCAGTTTCCGGTTGCTGCCGCTCTTGCGCGGGCCCGGCCAGCGCCAGCACGGTGGTCAACAGGCCGGCCCCGAATAGCGCAAGGCCGCCATGGCGCGCGCGCGCGCCGGAAAACACCAGCAGATGCGGGCGCAGGTGGGCGTCGATCAGCCCGCGCCAAGCCGCATCGCTGCGCAGAGGCGCGCGCCACAGACGCCACAACAGCACTCCCAGCGGCAACAGCGTGAGCAGCCACCAAGGCCGCAGCAATGCCAGGCTGGTCAGGCTGGTCAGGGTTGTCAGGTTCATGGCGCCTGCTCGCGGATGCGGTGCAGCGCCAGCCAAGCGGTCAGCGCGAGGGCCAGCCCGAGCGGCCACGGGTACAGCTCGCGTTGCGGGCGAATCGCGGCGGCACCCTGGACCGTGGGACTGATCTGGTCGAGACGTCGAAAGAAGCTCTCGATCGCCGCACTGTCGGTTGCGCGCTGATAGCTGCCGCCGCTCTGACTGGCGATCTGTTGCAGGGTTGCTTCGTCGAGTCTGGCAGGGGCGGCGCCAACAGCCGCGGCGCCGATGCCGATCGCATGGATGCGCACGCCATTGCGCTGTGCCAGCCAGGCCGCCCTTTGCGGCGCCAGCGTACCGGTGTTGTTGGCGCCGTCGGTCAGCAGCACCAACTCGCGGGTGTTGCCCGCCAAAGGCGTCAAATGCTTGGTGGCCAGTCCAATGGCGTCGCCGAGCGCCGTTTCGCGGCCGGCGAACCCGGTCTCGATGGCCGACAGGGCCGCGCGCACGGCGTCCAGGTCAAAGGTCAGCGGCGTGTGCAGATAAGCCTGGGAGCCAAACACGATCAGTCCGACCCGGTCGCCCTGGCGTCGCATTAGAAAGTCATCGGCCAAGGCGCGTGCCACCTGTAACCGTTCGGCCGGCTTTCCAGCCAGGCGCAGGTCGGCGGTGGCCATGCTGGCCGACACATCGAAGGCCAGCATCAGGTCGCGTCCGCTGACCGGCTGGAACCTGAGCTCGGCTGGCGATTGCGGGCGCGCTGCGGCGCACACTAAGAATAGCCAGGCCAGGGCGGCGATCCAGAGCGAACGCGACACGTTCGAGCGCAGCCCGCTTGCCGCTCCCGGCGCGGCGGGCAAGTGCGGTACCCGCAAGGCTGTGGCTGCATCGCTCGGCGCCAGTAGATGACGCAGCAGCCACGGCAGCGGCAGCGCCAGAAAGCACCAGGGCCAGGCCAAGTTCATGGTCATTGCGGGTTCGCCGTCAGCCAGCGCCGCACCAGCGCGCTCAGCGCGGCTGCGTCGAGCGCCCCGCATGCCTGGTAGGGGCGCGTTTCGAGAGCGGCGCCGACGCCATCGCAAAAGGCGCCGCCGCCGCCGTGCTCGTCGAGGAAACGTAGCCAGGCGCTGCCGGTAAGGCCTTCGATGCCGGCCTGTGGAAAGCGCATCATTGCATAGCGCCGCACCAGCTGCGACAGGCCGCGTGCCAGCGTGGTCGCGTCGGCATCGCGCGCATGGGCTGCGGCAAGGCGCGCCAGCGCGCGCAACGCCGCGCGCTGGGTGCGCCGCCGGCGCCACCGACGTGCATACCAGACGGTTGCCACGAGCAGCGCCAGCACGGCGGCTACGATCCATCCATCCACACTCGCCAGCAGCGGCGCCGGCGGCAAGTGAATGTCACGCAGGGCGTCCAGCGATGGCGCAGTCATGCGCGCAGTCATCCGGTACTGCGGGCGGCCGGTAGCCGCCGGCCCGCCCGGTGGACCAGGATGCGGGGCAATACCGTCGCCGGTGCGACGTGGGTGGCCAGCGGCACCAGCGTTGCACCGGAGCGGTGCGCCAGTTCCTCGAGCGCGTGGCGGCGTGCGCCAAAGGCGGCGCCATACGCGCTGCGCGCTGCGCGCGAGCGCAGATCGAGGCTCAGGCTGCGCTGGCCGTCCGTGAGTTGGTAGCGCCCCGGTGGCGGCGCTTCTGCTTCAAACATGTCGTAGACATGCAGCAGCACCAGTTCGGCAGATCGGGCCAGTGCGGCGATCTGGCG
>JANPCW010000488.1:0-1708 GCA_031431155.1 Janthinobacterium sp.
GTCGAGGCCACCACGCGCGGCGCCTTTGCCTACCTGACCAAGCCGTTCGACGCCAAGGTACTGCTCGAAAAGATCGCCCAGGCGCTCAAGATGGCGGTGCCGGCACCGGCTTGCACCTCGAGCGACGAAAGCTGGCGCGCCGAATTGATCAGCCGCAGCCAGAGCATGGCCGAATTGCTAGCCGAAGCCAAGCTGGTTGCCGCGTCCGACGCCAGCATCCTAATCCGTGGCGAAAGCGGCAGCGGCAAGGAATTGCTGGCGCGCGCCATCCACCGCGCCAGCGCGCGTGCCCAGGCGCCGTTCATTGCCGTCAACTGCGGCGCCATTCCCGAGCAATTGCTTGAGTCCGAATTGTTCGGCCACATCAAAGGGGCCTTTACGGGCTCGGTCGCGCACCGTGTGGGATTGCTCCAGGCGGCCGACGGCGGCACCCTGTTTCTCGACGAGATCGGCGATATGCCGCTAATGCTGCAGGTGAAACTGCTGCGCGTGCTGCAAGAGCGAATGGTGCGCCAGGTCGGCTCCAACGAGTCGATTCCGATCGACGTGCGGATCCTGTCGGCCACCCATCGCGATCTCGATGTCGCGATGGCCGAAGGTCAGTTCCGCGAGGATCTGTATTACCGGCTCAACGTCATCACCCTGACCCTGCCGCCGCTATCGGAACGGCGCGAAGACATCGGCCTGCTCGCCACCCACTTCCTGCAAAGCCTGGCCGCCAAATACGATAAGCCGGTGTCCGGCTTTGCCACTGACGCGTTGGAAGCGCTGATGACAGCGGCCTGGCCCGGCAACGTGCGCCAGCTCTACAACGTCGTCGAGCATGTCTGCGCCCTCGCCACAGCGCCCCTGGTCCCGCTGTCACTAGTGCAGCGCGCCCTGCGCGTGCCGTCACTGGAAGCGCTCAGCTACGCCGAGGCCAAGCAGCGCTTCGAGCGCAACTACCTGATTCAACTGCTCAAACTGACCGACGGCAATGTGGCCGATGCGGCCCGGCTGGCCGAGCGCAACCGCACCGAGTTCTATCGCCTGCTGCAAAAATACGAGCTCACCGCCAGCGCGTTCCGCACCGAACCGCTGCCTGTCGCTCCTGAGCGACTGGAAAAAGGGCCTGAAAATCAATGACTTAGGTATTAGCGGCAGATCGATGTCGCCAATCGACGACAAAAACCAACCCATTTCGCCGCGTTCGGCCATCAAAATAGATGGGCCCTCATCTAAGCCATTGAAATGATTCAAGTTTTTTTATCTGGCATGGCGCTTGCTGAAGGAGCTGTAACGCCATCGTGGCGTTGCCTACAACTTACTAAGGAAGCAAAACCATGAAAAACCCACAAATGATTACCCGCTTGCTGGCCGTTGCAACTTTGTCCGTGGCCTCGATTGCACAGGTGTATGCAGCCGATCTTAAAGATCAACCACTCCCGGCCCCGCTGCCAACCGCCGCCGCGACCTCAGGGGCCGCCGTCGGTGCCACTGGTGCAGGCCTCGGAGCGACCAGTGGCGCAGGCCTCGGTGTGAACGCTGGTGCGACAGCTGCGGCGCCGGTTTCCGACGCGACTCTCAAGACCGATGTCCAGAGCGCACTGACGGCAGATAAGCAAGCGTCGACCCTGAAACTGGACGTGAAGAGCGTTGACGGTGTAGTCGTGCTCAAGGGCGCTGTACCTAGCACCAAGGCTGCGACTTATGTGATCCAGTTGGCCAG
>JANPCW010000489.1:0-1795 GCA_031431155.1 Janthinobacterium sp.
CACCCTGGACGAATACCGCAAGTACATCGAGAAAGACGCTGCCCTGGAGCGACGCTTCCAGCGCATCCTGGTCGACGAGCCGTCGGTCGAGGCAACCATCGCAATCCTGCGCGGCTTGCAGGACCGGTATGAGCTGCACCACAAGGTAGAAATCACCGATGCGGCCATCATTGCGGCCGCCGAACTGTCGCATCGCTATATCACTGATCGCTTCTTGCCGGACAAGGCGATCGACTTGATCGATGAAGCCGCGTCCAAGGTAAAGATCGAGATCGACTCCAAGCCGGAAGTGATGGACAAGCTGGAGCGGCGCATCATCCAGCTCAAGATCGAAAAGGAAGCCGTCAAGAAGGAAAAGGACGAAGGCTCGCGCCGGCGCCTGGGCCTGATCGAAGAGGAAATCGCCAAGCTCGAGCGCGAGTACAACGACTTCGAAGAGATCCTCAAGGCCGAAAAAGCGGTGGTCCAGGGCAGCACCCACATCAAGGAAGAGATCGAGCGGGTCAAGCGCGAGATGGACGAGGCGACGCGCCAGAGCAACTGGCAAAAAGTGTCGGAATTGCAGTACGGCAGAATGCCGGAACTGGAAGCGCAGCTCAAGCAGGCCGATACCGGTGCCGCGCTGGCTGCCGACAAGGCGGACCGGCCCAAGCTGTTGCGCACCCATGTGGGCGCCGAAGAGATCGCCGAAGTAGTCTCGCGCGCGACCGGGATTCCCGTTTCGCGCATGATGCAAGGCGAGCGCGACAAGCTACTCCATATCGAGGAAAAGCTGCATCAGCGCGTGGTCGGGCAGGACGAGGCGATTACGGCCGTGGCCGATGCGATCCGGCGCTCGCGTGCCGGTCTGGCCGATCCCAACCGCCCGTATGGTTCGTTCATGTTCCTGGGGCCGACCGGGGTCGGCAAGACCGAGCTGTGCAAGGCGCTGGCGGGGTTCCTGTTCGACACCGAGGAATCGATGATCCGGATCGACATGAGCGAATTCATGGAGAAGCATTCGGTGGCGCGCCTGATCGGGGCGCCACCCGGTTATGTCGGTTACGACGAAGGCGGCTACCTGACCGAGGCGGTGCGGCGCAGGCCCTATAGCGTGATCTTGTTCGATGAAATCGAAAAGGCGCATCATGACGTCTTCAATGTGCTGCTGCAAGTGCTCGACGACGGCCGCATGACCGATGGGCAGGGGCGCACGGTGGACTTCAAGAACACCGTGATCGTGATGACCTCGAACCTCGGTTCGCACAAAATCCAGGCCATGGAAGGGGAAGATCCGGGCGTGGTCAAGCTGTCCGTGATGGCGGAAGTGCGTTCGCATTTCCGGCCCGAGTTCATCAACCGGATCGATGAGATCGTGGTATTTCATGCGCTCGACGAGAAGCATATCGGCGCGATCGCCCAGATCCAGCTCAAGATCCTGGAAGACCGGCTGGCCAAGATGGAGATGTCGCTCGACGTGTCGCCACTGGCATTGCAAAAAATTGCCGAAGCCGGGTACGACCCGGTCTATGGTGCGCGTCCGTTGAAGCGCGCGATCCAGCAGCAGATTGAAAATCCCTTGTCGCGCCTGATTCTGGAAGGTAAATTCGGCCCGAAAGACAAGATCGCGATCGGGGTCGAGCACGGCGCTCTGGTGTTTGGCGCGGCCCAGACCGTGGACCTTGGCAAGGGCTAAGGCGGGCGTGGTTGCGCTGACCGCGCCGCAGCGCTCGGCCTGGCCCCGGGCGCGCTCCCAATGATCTAAAATTGCTCTTCAATCAAATCTTTTCATGGGCTGCAGATGACCTTCGCCACC
>JANPCW010000490.1:0-2587 GCA_031431155.1 Janthinobacterium sp.
CGGTGCCGACCGGAATTTGCAGCGGCACCGGGTTGCCATTGAGGCGCGCCCGGATTTGATCGTGCACGCGGAAGAAATCGGCCCCGACCCGGTCCATCTTGTTGACGAAGGCGAGCCGCGGCACCTTGTATTTGTTGGCCTGGCGCCACACGGTTTCCGACTGCGGCTGCACCCCGCCGACCGCGTCGTACACCATGCACACACCATCGAGCACGCGCATCGAGCGCTCCACCTCGATGGTGAAATCGACGTGGCCCGGGGTGTCGATGATGTTGATGCGGTGGGCCGGATAGTTGCCCGCCATGCCGCTCCAGAAGCAGGTGGTGGCGGCCGAGGTGATGGTAATGCCGCGCTCTTGCTCCTGCTCCATCCAATCCATCGTGGCCGACCCTTCGTGCACTTCGCCCAGCTTGTGGCCGACGCCGGAGTAGAACAGGATGCGTTCGGTGGTGGTGGTCTTGCCGGCATCGATATGCGCGCTGATGCCGATATTGCGGTAGCGTTCGATGGGAGTCTTGCGAGTCACGATAATGTCCTCTTGGAAAATAACCGTTGCGTTAAGCCAGCACGCTAGGTCGGCGCGCACCGTTGCGATACTACAGAATAGCTTTTTTGTCGATATGGATTTTGGCCATTAGTCAATTAATTGCCATTTTTATTCGCCAAGCAGTAGTCGTTGACTCCTGCTCCGGCCCACCGGACTCAAATCGAGACGAAAAGCAACATACACAGCACAGCAGGAAGAAAAAACGGGTAGCATGGAAACCGTTTTCTGCGGCAGGACTTGAAAACGGAACCGACATCACTCAATCGACCATCATGCAAAGCAACAGCCTCACCTCCGCCCAACTCAATGGCATTCTCAGCATCGCCGATGACGCCATCATCTGCGTCGATAGCGCCCAGAAGATTATCCTGTTCAACCAGGGTGCGCAGCGCCTGTTCGGCTGGAGCGCAGAGGACGCGACCGGGCAAGAACTGAACTTGCTGCTGCCTGTGCGTTATCGTGCCGGGCACCGCGCGCACCTTGAAGGCTTTGCCAAGTCCGATGCCAGCGCGCGCCAGATGGCCGAGCGGCGCATGATCTTCGCGATGCGAAAGGACGGCACCGAGTTCCCGGCCGAAGCCTCGATCTCGAAGCTGGAGGCCGAAGGTGGGATGATTTACACGGTGATCCTGCGCGACATTTCAATCCGCAAGGCCTACGAACACGAACTGGAGGCGGCCAAGGACAGCGCCGAGGCGGCGATGCAGGTGAAAAGCATGTTTCTGGCCAATATGAGCCACGAAATTCGCACCCCGCTCAATGCCGTGATCGGCATGACCAGCCTACTGCTCAACACCCATATCGATGACGAGCAGCGCGATTACGCGGAAACCATTCGCGCCAGTAGTGAAGCGCTGCTGATGATCATCAACGACATTCTCGATTATTCAAAAATCGAAATCGGCAAGCTCGACATCGAGCGCCAACCGTTCGACCTGCGCCGCTGCATCGAGGAATCGCTCGACTTGCTGGCCTCGAACGCCGGTGAAAAGAACATCAATTTGGCCTATTTCATCGACGACAGCGTGCCGGCCGTGCTCGTGAGCGACGTCACCCGCTTGCGCCAGATCCTGGTCAACCTGCTCTCGAACTCGATTAAATTCACCCATCACGGCGAAGTGGTGGTCTCGGTCTCGGCCGTGCTGCTCGATCAACAGCGCCATCAAATCGAGTTCGCGGTCAAGGACACCGGGATCGGCATTCCAGAACAGCGGATCACGGAGCTGTTTCAGTCGTTTACCCAGGCCGACGCCTCGACCACGCGCAAGTATGGCGGCACCGGACTGGGCCTGACGATCAGCAAACGGCTCACTGAAGTGATGGGCGGCAAGATGTGGGTCGAGAGCACGGTAGGCAGCGGTTCGACCTTTTTCTTTACGATCGTGGCCGAAGCGTCCGGTTCGCAACTGGCGCACAGCTTCCGCCAGGAAAGCTCGTCGGTGCTCAGCGGCAAGCGGGTGCTGATCGTGGACGACAACAGCACCAACCGCCGGATCCTGGTCAAGCAGTCGCTGCTGTGGGGCATGATTCCTTCAGCTGCCGTCTCGGCCATCGAAGCGCTCGATTTCGTGCGCCACGGCCATGCCTTCGATGTCGCCATTCTCGACATGAGCATGCCGGAGATGGATGGCCTCGGGCTGGCCGTCGAAATCCGCAAGTTCCGCGACCCGCAGGCCCTGCCCTTGATCATGCTGACCTCGGTGGCGCACCGGCCGCGCGACGTCAAGATGTCGCAAGTAAAGTTTGCCGCCTATCTCAACAAGCCGATCAAGCCGACCGCGCTGTTCGATGTGCTGCTGCATGCGATGCAGCTGGCACCGTTGGCGACGCCGGCCCGGCGCCCGCTGCCGCCCGGGGGCAAGCTGGCCGGCACGCTACCGCTCAAGATCCTGGTGGCCGAGGACAATCAGGTCAACCAGAAGGTATTGCAGCAGATGCTGGCCCATCTGGGCTACCGCGCCGACGTCGTTGCCAACGGCGTCGAAGTGCTCGATGCGCTCGAGCGCCAAAATTACGACGTGGTGTTGATGGATGTGCAAA
>JANPCW010000491.1:0-11434 GCA_031431155.1 Janthinobacterium sp.
GTACCGGCCACTTTAAAGTCCATGTCGCCAAGGTGATCTTCGTCGCCCAGGATGTCGGACAACACGGCGAACTTGCCGCCTTCCTTGATCAAGCCCATTGCGATACCGGCAACGTGTGCTTTCATCGGCACGCCGGCATCCATTAGCGCAAGGCAACCGCCGCACACCGACGCCATCGACGAGGAGCCGTTCGATTCGGTGATTTCCGATACCAGACGCACCGAGTAGCTGAACTCGTCAGCAGCCGGCATGGCAGCGAGCAGAGCGCGCTTGGCCAGGCGGCCGTGGCCGATTTCGCGCCGCTTTGGGGTGCCGACGCGGCCCGTTTCGCCGGTCGCGAACGGAGGCATGTTGTAGTGAAGCATGAAGCTGTCGGTGAATTCGCCCATCAGCGCATCGATCTTCTGGCTGTCGCGCGCGGTGCCGAGGGTGGCCACCACCAATGCCTGCGTTTCGCCGCGGGTAAACAGGGCCGAGCCGTGGGTACGCGGCAGGACGCTGGTGCGGATCGAAATCGGCCGCACGGTGCGGGTGTCGCGCCCGTCGATGCGAGGCTCGCCGTCGAGAATTTGCGAACGGACGATTTTCGCTTCCATGTCGAACAGGATGTTGTTCACTTCTGCCGCGTCGGTGGCCGGCGCGCCGTTGGCCGCTTCGGCTGCCAGGTCGGCATTCACTTGCGCGGTTGCCGCTTTCAGCTTGGCGGTACGCTCTTGCTTATCCTTGGTCTGGTAAGCATCGCGGATTTTTGCATCGGCCAGGCGCGCAACGCGTGCGATCAATGCTTCGTTCTTCGGCGCTGGCGCCCATTCAACTTCAGGCTTGCCACCGTCGCGCACGAGATCGTGGATCGCATCGATGACCGCTTTCATTTGCTCATGGCCATACACCACAGCGCCGAGCATGACTGCCTCGGACAATTGCTGGGCTTCGGACTCGACCATCAACACGGCCGTTTCGGTACCGGCGACCACCAGGTTCATTTCCGATGTCTTCAGTTCAGTCGTGGTCGGGTTCAGAATGTACTGACCGTTGGCATAACCGACGCGTGCAGCGCCGACCGGGCCGTTGAATGGCACACCGGAAACGCACAGAGCGGCGGAGGCGCCAATCATGGCAGCGATATCGGGATCGATTTCCGGGTTCACGGACAACACGTGAATGATGATCTGGACTTCGTTGAGGTAGCCTTCAGGGAACAGGGGACGGATTGGACGGTCGATCAGGCGCGAGGTCAGCGTTTCTTTCTCCGACGGGCGGCCTTCGCGTTTGAAGAATCCGCCCGGAATCTTACCGGCAGCGTAAGTTTTTTCAACGTAATCAACGGTCAGCGGAAAGAAATCCTGGCCTGGTTTGGCATCTTTGCGGGCAACCACGGTCGCCAGTACAACGGTGTCTTCAATCGACACGAGGACTGCGCCAGAGGCTTGACGAGCGATTTCGCCGGTTTCAAGCGTGACTTGATGTTGGCCGTATTGGAAGGTCTTGGTAACTTTATTAAACATGGGTAATCCCTTTTCGATTTCCGACAGATTTTCAGGGGCTGTCGTTCCACCTCACCGCAGGCAGTTGCTGACTTCGGCTGCCTTTACTACAAAAACAATGCTCTAAAGTGTTGGGGTCAGAGTAATTTTCGCGATGAGGCCTGCGAAAAAAAACTCTGACCCACAATCAGGTAAACTGAAAAATGCCCGCGTCAGCAAACTGGCGCAGGCATTTCTTCATAAACCGTGTGTAGCAAAAATTATTTGCGCAGACCGAGTTTGGCGATCAGATCGCGATAACGGGTTGCGTCTTTGCTTTTCAGGTACGACAACAGGCTCTTACGACGGTTAACCATCATGATCAAGCCACGACGGGAATGGTGATCCTTGGCGTGAGCCTTGAAGTGGCCATTGAGGTCGTTGATGCGTGCTGTCAGCAATGCAACTTGCACTTCTGGGGAGCCGGTGTCGTTTTGACCACGCGCATTGTCCGCGATGATCGCGGCTTTATTGAGTTTTTCTACTGTCATGATGAACCTTTCACATGCGGTGCAAAGAGTCTGAACCCTACACACCGTGAACTTCGATTAAAAAACTGATCAAAAGACCAGGCGCAAAGTATATAGCAAAAATTGCTTGCGTAGACGCTGCATGCTGGACTTCGGTGGTGCATCATGTATTTATTGCGGCTTTTTGGAGTGCTGGCATGCGAAATATTTTCAATTTAGTCATTTTCACACTTGCACTGTGCCTTGTTGGGTGCGCCGGATTGGGCCGCGCACCGTTGGTTGTAGGCGACCCGGAGGCCACTGTCAGGGCCAGCCTGGGACAGCCAACCGCAACCTATCCGGTTGGAAATGAACGATTGCTGGAGTATGCCAGTGGCCCGCTCGGTCAGCGAACCATCATGGCCCGCATCGGTGCCGACGGCCGCCTGAAATCAATCGAACAGGTCCTGACGGGCGAAAAATTTGCCACCTTGAAAATTGGAGTCGCGACCCGGGCCGATGTTTTGCACACGCTGGGGCGGCCCGCCGAGCGTTCTTACCTCTCGCTACCCAAGCTGGAAGTATGGTCGTACCGCTACAAGGAGAACGGCGTGTGGAACTCGATGATGCACGCCCACTTTGACCAGTCGGGTGTCTTGCGCATGATGCAAAACGGCCCCGACGAGGAGATGGAACGCGAGCACCGCTCCTTCTTCCGTTAATCGCTACATCGCTTCGATCAAGCGTCCGATTGCTGCGGGTTGACACGCTCGATTTTCGAATGCAGCTTGTTGAGCCCGGCGATGTACGCTTTGGCGGATGCCACGATGATGTCCGGATCGGCCCCGACGCCGTTCACGATCCGTCCCGCCTTGGACAGGCGCATCGTCACTTCACCCTGCGCTTGGGTGCCCGTGCTGATCGCGTTGACCGAAAACAGGACCAGCTCGGCGCCGCTTTGCGCCTCCACCTCGATCGCGCTGACGGTGGCGTCGACCGGGCCATCGCCCTGCCCTTCGCAGGAAAATTCCTTGCCGTCGATGGAAAACACGACCCTGGCACTCGGGATCTCGCCCGTTTCCGAGCGCTGCGCCAGCGAGATGAAGCGATAGTATTCATTTTCGTGGGCGTGCTCTTCATCCGACACCAGCGCCAGAATGTCTTCGTCGAAGATGTCCGATTTGCGGTCGGCCAGTTCCTTGAAGCGGCCGAACGCGGCATTGAGCTCGGCCTCGGATCCAAGGTCGACCCCCAAGTCCTGCAGGCGCTGCTTGAATGCGTTGCGTCCGGACAATTTGCCCAACACGATCTTGTTGGCGGCCCAACCGACGTCTTCGGCGCGCATGATTTCATAGGTTTCGCGCGCCTTCAGCACGCCGTCCTGATGAATTCCGGAGGCATGGGCGAACGCGTTCGCGCCCACCACGGCCTTGTTCGGCTGAACGGCAAAGCCGGTGATGAGCGACACCAGCTTGGAGGCGGGGACGATTTGGGTGGCATCGATACCGACGCTCAAATTATAGTAGGCGGCGCGGGTGCGCACCGCCATCACGACTTCTTCCAGCGCGGTATTGCCGGCGCGCTCACCCAGACCGTTGATGGTGCATTCGATCTGGCGCGCGCCGCCGATCATGACCCCGGCCAGCGAATTGGCGACGGCCAGGCCCAGATCGTTGTGGCAATGCACCGACCAGATCGCCTTGTCGGAATTGGGAATTCGCTCGCGCAAGCGCTTGATCGTGTTGCCAAAAATTTCGGGCACGGCATAGCCGACCGTGTCGGGGAAGTTGATGGTGGTGGCGCCCTCGGCAATCACGCCTTCCAGCACCCGGCACAGAAAGTCCTCGTCCGAGCGGCTGCCGTCTTCCGGCGAAAACTCGATGTCGTCGGTAAACTTGCCGGCAAAACGCACCGCCAGCTTGGCCTGTTCCAGCACCTGCTCCGGACTCATGCGCAGCTTTTTTTCCATGTGCAAGGGCGAGGTGGCGATGAAGGTGTGAATGCGCTTGCGCGCGGCGGGCGCGAGCGCCTCCGCTGCGCGGGAAATATCGCGATCATTGGCGCGCGACAGCGAGCAGATGATCGACTCCTTCACCACCGAGGCAATCGCCTTGATCGATTCGAAGTCGCCCTGCGAGGCTGCGGCGAAGCCGGCCTCGATGACGTCCACCCGCATGCGTTCGAGTTGCTTGGCGATGCGGAGCTTTTCGTCCTTGGTCATGGAGGCGCCGGGTGACTGCTCGCCATCGCGCAAGGTGGTGTCAAAAATGATGAGGCGGTTCGAAGAATTCGTCATGGCTGCTCCAAAGGACATTTTAATTAAACTAGCTGTGAGACAAACAACATGCAAGCGACCGGCAGGCGCCATGCGGTGGCGCCATCAGTGCTTCTGGTCGCGCTCGTCGGTTTCGGGTTCGGTCTGCACGATGCTCACGCGCTTGCCTTTCGCCAGGCGCCAGAAATACACGGCATAACCGGACAAGCCATACAGCACAAACAGCGGCAACAGGACTTTGGGCGGGTCGAGCGCGACCAGCGCGAACGCCAGCGCGATCAGGAACACCGCGATAAACGGCACCGATTTGCGAAAATTGACATCCTTAAAACTGTAGAACGGCACGTTGGTGACCATGGTCAGCCCGGCGAACAGGGCGATCGCCCAAGATACCCATGGCAAGCCGATGCCGGAAATCTGCAGATCGTCCATCGCCAAAATGTAGCCGGCCACGATCGCCGCCGCCGCCGGGCTGGGTAAGCCCTGGAAGAAGCGTTTGTCGACCACTTCGATATTGGTGTTAAAGCGCGCCAGGCGCAGTGCGGCGCCGGCGCAATAGACGAAAGCGGCCAGCCAGCCCAGCTTGCCCAAGCCGCGCAGCGACCACTCGTAAATCACCAGCGCGGGCGCAGCGCCAAACGACACCATGTCCGACAGGCTGTCGTACTGGGCCCCGAACTCACTTTGGGTATTGGTCAGGCGCGCGATGCGGCCATCGAGGCCATCGAGCACCATCGCGATGAAAATCGCCCATGCGGCATGCTCGAAGCGTTGGTTCATCGCCATCACGATGGCATAAAAGCCGCAGAATAAGGCGGCCGTCGTGAACGCGTTCGGCAACAGATAGATGCCGCGGTGGCGCAGGGCGCCAGCCGTGTCGGCGGCCAACTGCTGTCGGCCAAACTTGCTAAAGCGCGCAAAGCGCGGCGCTTTGGCTGCCAGCGGTGCGTTCGTTTTCACGCGACGACGGGGGAAGTGTTTCATTTGATTCCATTTCATTTACTACACGGTGATCAAGATACCTTGCATATATCGCTCGTGCCCTTTGCCCCCGGGACAGGACAAACGAGGTGCGCCCTTATTATAGAGGGCGCCAACCAAAATCCTGCGATCGGTTCGACTTACTTGAACTTCACCTTGCCCACCAAACGCATCTGCAAGGTGGTCTCGCCCGGCTCAAAACTTGGTTCTTGCACTTGTACTTCCGATTTCATCGCCGAACGCGCGAACATCGGCGCAGCATCGGCCGATTCGCGCTGACCGGCGTAGTTGCCGGAACCTTCAAAGTCTACCGTGTCGAGCGCTGCGTCGGACACCTTGCGCCCCATCGCCGCTGCAATCGCCGCCACCCGTTCATTCAGATTTTGGTAAGTGGCGGCGATGCGCTGGCCGTCAAGCGTCTTGGTGGTGGCCGGCGAGAGCCCAAATTGCAGCCCATTCAAGGCCAACACCTTTTGAGCGGCAGCCACTGCTTTTGGCAAGCCGGACAAATTGGTCGTCTTCATTTCCAGGTATTGTCCAACACGCCAACTGGTCGGCACGCGGGTCTTGGGCGCGATGCCACTTGGCATCGGGCGCTCATCCGGATAAACAGGGTAGGTATAGTAACCAAAGGTCTTGAAGTACGCCTGCGGATCTTCACGCTTAAGGATCTCGGTGCCCTGCTTCATTTTCTGATTCACACGCGAGGCAGCGGCGGCCTTGTCCTTGTCCTGCTCTTCGATCATAAGGGTGGCGCGCGCTTCGTCGTTGGCGTGCCGGACTTCACCGAACGCGGGGACGATCACGAGCGTGCCCGCGCTCGCCAAGCCGGACTGCGCGTGCGCCTGCGCCGTGATGGCAAGGCCAGCCAGGATGATGGTTTTTAACAAGGTCATGCGAACTCTCCAATACTGATAGACAAGAAAATGGGGCACGTGTGCCCCATTCATAGCAAAACGCAACATTCGCGCTTCATTAGCAATCGTATCAGTTTCTCCCGCTCAAGGGCGAGCCGATTAGTTTTTCGATTGATCAACCATCTTGTTTTTAGCGATCCACGGCATCATCGCGCGCAGCTTGCTGCCAACCTCTTCGATTTGATGCTCGGCTGTCAGGCGGCGGCGCGAGATCAAGGTCGGTGCACCGGCCTTGTTTTCCAGGATGAAGCTTTTCGCATACTCGCCGGTCTGAATGTCCTTCAGGCACTTGCGCATCGCATTCTTGGTGTCTTCGGTGACAATCTTAGGGCCCGTGACATACTCGCCATACTCGGCATTGTTCGAGATCGAATAATTCATGTTGGCAATGCCGCCTTCATAGATCAGGTCGACGATCAGCTTGAGCTCGTGCAGGCACTCGAAGTACGCCATTTCCGGTGCATAGCCGCCCTCGACCAGGGTCTCGAAGCCGGCTTTGATCAGCTCGACCGCACCGCCGCACAACACCGCTTGCTCGCCGAACAAGTCGGTTTCGGTTTCTTCGCGGAAATTGGTCTCGATGATGCCGGCCCGCCCGCCCCCGTTCGCCATGGCGTACGACAAGGCGATATCGCGGGCGATCCCCGATTTGTCCTGGTGGATGGCGATCAAGTGCGGCACGCCGCCGCCCTGGGTGTAGGTGCTGCGCACGGTGTGGCCGGGCGCCTTGGGTGCGATCATGATGACGTCGAGGTCGGCGCGCGGCACGACTTGGCCGTAATGCACGTTAAAGCCGTGGGCGAACGCGAGCACCGCGCCTTGCTTGGCGTACGGTGCGACGTTTTCGTTATAGACCTGGGCAATGTTCTCGTCGGGCAGCAAAATCATGATGACGTCGGCCGCCTTGACCGCCTCGTTCACTTCCGCCACATTCAAGCCGGCGTTCTTGACCTTGTTCCAGGAAGCGCCATCCTTGCGCAGACCCACGGTCACCTTGCAGCCGGAATCGTTCAAATTTTGTGCATGTGCGTGGCCTTGCGAACCGTAGCCGATGATGGCAACGTTCTTGCCTTTGATGAGGGAGAGGTCGCAATCTTTATCGTAAAAAACGTTCATTATTTTTCCTGGTGTGATTTTGTGATGTGCCAATGCACGATGTAAGGAGTGAAGGAGTGGTCTAGACTTTGAGTATGCGTTCGCCGCGTCCGATGCCGGAACCGCCTGTGCGTACCGTTTCCAGAATCGAGGCGCGGTCGATCGAATCGATGAACGCGTCCAGTTTGGCCTTATTGCCGGTCAACTCGATGGTGTAGGTCTTTTCAGTGACGTCGATGATGCGGCCACGGAAAATATCGGCCGTGCGTTTCATCTCTTCACGTTCCTTGCCCACCGCGCGCACTTTGATCAGCATCAGCTCGCGTTCGATGTGCGCGCCTTCGGTCAGATCGACCACCTTGACCACTTCAATCAAACGATTCAAGTGCTTGGTGATCTGTTCGATGATGTCGTCCGAGCCGCTGGTGACGATCGTCATGCGCGACAAGGTGGCATCTTCGGTCGGCGCCACGGTCAAGGTTTCGATGTTGTAGCCGCGCGCCGAAAATAACCCGACCACGCGCGACAAGGCACCGGCTTCGTTTTCCAGCAAGACAGAAATGATGTGTCTCATAAGTCCTCCGAACCGAGCAGCATTTCAGAGAGGCCTTTGCCCGCTTTCACCATGGGCCAGACGTTTTCGGTCTGATCGGTAATGAAGTTCATGAACACCAGTCTATTTTTCATGCCAAACGCTTCTTGCAGCGCGCCATCGACGTCGCCCGGTTTTTCGATTTTCATGCCGACGTGGCCATACGCCTCGGCCAGCTTGGAAAAGTCGGGCAGCGAATCCATGTAGGACTCCGAGTAGCGCCCACCGTAATCAATCTGTTGCCACTGGCGCACCATGCCCAGGAAGCGGTTGTTGAGCAAAATGATTTTCGGCGTCAAATGGTATTGCTTGCAGGTGGCCAGTTCCTGGATGCACATCTGGATCGACCCTTCGCCGGTGATGCAGGCAACCGTGGCGCCCGGGTTGGCCATCTGCACCCCCATCGCATAGGGCAAGCCGACCCCCATGGTGCCCAGGCCGCCGGAATTGATCCAGCGCCGCGGCTTGTCGAACCGATAGTATTGGGCGGCCCACATCTGATGCTGCCCTACGTCGGACGTGATGAATGCGTCGCCACCGGTCAGCTCGAACACCTTGCGCACCACCGACTGCGGCTTGATCACCGTGTCCGAGTCTTTAAACGCCAGGCAGTCGCGCCCGCGCCACTCGTTGATCTGTTGCCACCAGTTCTTCAAGGCAGGCGCGTTGACCTTCGCCTCGGCCGCGTCCAGTTGCGCCATGAACTCGATCAGCACATCCTTGACGTTGCCCACGATCGGAATGTCGACCTTGACGCGCTTGGAGATCGACGAGGGATCGATATCGATGTGAATGATCTTGCGCGGGTGGGAAGCGAAATGCTTCGGGTTGCCGATCACGCGGTCGTCGAAGCGGGCGCCGATGGCGATCAAGACGTCGCAATGCTGCATCGCCATGTTCGCTTCATAGGTGCCGTGCATGCCCGGCATGCCCACGAACTGCTCGCTCGACGCACGGTAACCGCCCAAGCCCATCAGGGTGTTAGTGCAGGGAAATCCGAGGCGGTCGACCAGCTTGTTCAATTCGCCCGATGCATTGGCCAGGATCACGCCGCCGCCGGTGTAGATCATCGGCCGTTCCGCTTGCAGCAGCAATTGCACCGCCTTGCGAATCTGCCCCGAGTGACCCTTGTCCACCGGCTTGTAGGAACGCATCTCGATCTCTTTCGGATAATCGTAGACGCACTTGTGCATGCTGATATCCTTGGGGATATCGACCAGCACCGGGCCGGGCCGACCGGTTCGGGCAATAAAGAACGCTTTCTTGATCGTCAGCGCCAAATCCTTGACGTCCTTGACCAGGAAGTTGTGCTTGACGCAAGGCCGCGTGATGCCGACCGTGTCGCATTCCTGGAACGCATCCTGCCCGATCGCGTGGCTCGGCACCTGGCCCGAGATCACCACCATCGGGATCGAATCCATATAGGCGGTCGACAAGCCGGTGACGGCATTGGTGACGCCGGGGCCGGACGTGACCAGGGCAACGCCGACTTTTTGCGAGCTGCGCGAATAGGCATCGGCGGCATGGATAGCGGCCTGCTCATGGCGTACCAGAACGTGCTGGAATTTATCTTGCTTGAAAATGGCGTCGTAGATATACAGTACGGCTCCACCGGGGTATCCGAAGACGTGTTGCACGCCCTCTTCGGCCAGGCAGCGCACGAGTATCTCTGCGCCCGTGATGGGGGTTGTTGCGTCGGAAGTTGTTGCGTCGGTACTCATAAAACATTCCTTTCAAGGTCCATGGGAGATTGATCGGATGCTCTTTCCTTACGACATACGCTTGGCGCAACAGTGCTCAGGCTTGCCTTCTCTCTGCGGTCGCGCCATCGCTTCGCGTACCCGTGGATACGTTACGAAATGGCGCTAAACGCAACTCGTTTGGCCTGAGTTTCTGTGGCGCTGCTGCGGACCTCTCGCGCTTGTGGCGCGGGTTAGAGCAAACTGCCTACATGTGAAAGCGCGTCGTGTCGTTCAAGGCCTTGTGTGCCCTATGCGACCAGACCATAAAGCTTCGGGGTGTGCGGAGCAGTCCCTACGTTACTGCGTTGCACCATTCTGGTCAAGATAAATTCACGACCGTGGCAGACGACCAATCCAAAAGCGTAATAAACATGCACAAATAGTCAATTTTTGCTAGCATGCGGTCAGTTTGCATCCAGTCACAGGCAATAAACAGCACCTAAAGCTGAAGAACGCCCCACTTAACAACTGCACTTTCCGCAGTACGCCCCATATCGCATGGCAACAGAAAAAGAATTATCCGACTTCCTAGAAAATGTCGAACGGCGCGCCTTTAAACAGGCCGTCTACGCGGTGCGCAAGGACGAGGCGGCGCTTGATGTCGTGCAAGATGCGATGATCAAACTCGCCGAAAAATATGGCGACAAGCCCTCTGCCGAGCTGCCTTTGCTGTTTCAGCGTATATTACAAAATACGATACTCGATTATTTCCGGCGCGAAAAAGTGCGCAACACCTGGGTCAGCCTGTTTTCCAGCATTGGCCGCAACGACGAGAATCAAGAAGACTTTGATATACTGGAATCGCACGAAGCCGAGCATGGAACCGAAGCATCGGAGTCCAGCGCGGATAAGGTCGAGCGGATGCAAATACTCAATCTGATTGACGCGGAGGTACAAAAATTACCGACGCGTCAACGGGAAGCGTTCCTTATGCGTTATTGGCAAGACATGGACGTGGCTGAAACAGCCGACGCGATGGGGTGCTCCGAAGGCAGCGTGAAGACGCACTGCTCGCGTGCGACGCATACCCTCGCGGCATCGCTCAAAGCCAAGGGAATAAACTTATGAACACCGACAATCTCAATTTTGCGTACAAAGTGCGGCATGCGCTGAACGAAAAACTGGAACGGTTGCCGCCATCGACAACGGATCGCCTGGCATCGGCGCGCAAGCTTGCGCTATCTCGCAAGAAAGCCGGCGTCCCGGCACGCGTTGCACAACACGCGCTGGCCGGCCATGCCGGTTCGGTTTTTGCGCGATCCTTCTCGTGGTTGGGCGGATTGGGCGTGGCGATACCGGTTTTGGTGTTGGCCGCCGGTCTGGTCGGCATCTATCAATTTGAGCAAGAACAACGGATCAGCGAAATCGCCGAACTCGACGCTGCCGTATTGTCGGACGAATTGCCATTGTCAGCCTATCTGGATCACGGCTTTAACGCTTACCTGACCAAGGGCGAGCAATAGGATGGTGCGAAGCAAATTCCGGTTGCGTTTCGCTGCCGCAGGCGTGGTTGCACTGGCGGGCGCAGCTTGGGTTAGCGCCGAACAGCCAGCCACGACGGCGCCGGCGGCGCCCGCTCAAACTGTCGCACCGGCCCCCACGGCCGCAGTGCCAGCGCCCGGCAAACCCGCAAACAAAGCCGGCACCGTCAAAACCACAGCGCAAGCGCTTGAAAAGCCGCTCTGGGCCAATCTGAACGCCGCGCAACGTCAGGCACTGATGCCGCTGGCGACCGAGTGGGACAAGCTGGAGGGCGTGCGCATCACCACGCAGGGCCGCCGCGATCCGGGGCTACTGACCATCGACGCCCGCCACGATACCTGGGGCGAAGCCTACTATTGGCTGGCCTACGAGCGCCGC
>JANPCW010000492.1:0-2490 GCA_031431155.1 Janthinobacterium sp.
CAGAACCAGAACGAATACGTGAAGGTCAACTAGCGGGATCATCATGAAAAAATGGATAGCCGGTCTTGCTTTGGGGCTCGCAATGATGACGTGTTTGGCCGCGCCCGTCGTTGTGCAAGGCGGCGAGGCAGCGCAACCGACGCCGCCGGGCGCGCCCAAGGTTGAATCGGTCGACATCCTGAAACAGAATCAGGCCGAACGCACGCGCGATCAGCCAGGCAACGCGGCGCCGACCTGGCGTATCGTGAGCGCGGGCCAGGTCAATTATTCGAGTCTGCCCTATCCGGAGGCCGGTGTTCTGATCCAGCCAAAGGTGCGCTTCCCCGGGCAGGCACAGGCGAGCTCCGCTGGCGAGGCTTGGCGCCGTTTTCGCAACGGGCCGCTGACCCACATTGGCGGCTGGCTGATGATCGTGGCGGTGGCCGGTGTCGCCGCAATGTTTTTCATCAAGGGACCGATCAAGTTGAAGGATGGCCGCACTGGTCGCCTGATCGAACGCTTTACGGCGCTTGAGCGCATCGCGCACTGGATGGTGGCGATCAGCTTTGTACTGCTTGCGGCGTCGGGGCTCACGATGTTGTTCGGCAAGTATGTGCTGATGCCCGTGTTCGGCCATGCACTGTTCGGCTGGCTGGCCTATGCACTTAAAACCATCCACAATTTTGTCGGTCCGATCTTCGCGCTATCGATTATCGTGTTGTTCATCATCTTCGTGAAAGACAACCTGCCGCAAGCGGCCGACATCAAATGGCTGACCCGCCTGGGCGGCACGGTCGGCAAGGAGCATATCGGCGCCGAGCGTTTCAATACCGGGGAAAAATTGTGGTTCTGGGGCGGGCTGGTGGTGCTCGGCCTGACGGTTAGCGGATCCGGTTTGGTGCTCGATATGCTGCTGCCGGGTGTCGAATACAGCCGCGCCAACATGCAACTGGCCAATGTCATTCATCTGGTCGCTGCGGTGTTGATTGCTGCGCTCTCGCTCGGCCATATTTATATGGGAACGATTGGCATGGAGGGCGCATACGCAGCGATGCGCACCGGCTATGTGGATGACACGTGGGCCAGGGAACATCATGAGTTGTGGTACCAGAAAATTCAAAGTGGCGAAATTGCGCGGGTGCGGACGCAGGAAGCGGCCGAAAAAATCGGCCCTTCGCCGAACGTGGTTTGAGGAGAGACGCATGCACAAACTAACGTGTGGAATGGTAGCGCTGGGCTTGCTTGGATTGGTGGTAAGCGCGCAAGCAAAGTTGCCCGCGCCGAGCGATGAAGCAAAAGCGGTCGCCGCCGCGGTCAAGGACAAGGCCGCGTGGGCCGACAAGGTCATGGCCTACCAGGTATGCCGGGCGCAGGACAAGGTCGCCGCGGCTTACCTCAAAAGCAAGGAAGGTGCGAACAAGCCGAGCGCCGACCTGCCGGCCTGTTCCGATCCGGGACCGTATGTCGCATTGCTCAATGCTGCGCAACAGGTCGGGGTGGCCGACTCCAAGCCGGTGCCGGCTGCGGGCAAGTCGGTGACGCCTGCTCCGGTGAAGAAGTAAGAAAAATTGCCACGTGTTATTGAGTCTGAACCACCGACGTGATCAGTACTTCAGTGTTCGGTAGGCCATCGGAAATGCTGCTTACGCTCACAGGGACTGCCGCAATCGTGTCGACCGTTCCCATGCCTGTGATTACCTTGCCGAACACCGCGTAGCCTCCCGAGTTTCCGGCCGCGTTGAGACTGACGTTATCGATCAGGTTGATGAAAAACTGGGACGTCGCCGAGTCCGGGACAGTTGTACGCGCCATGGCAATCGTGCCGCGATTATTGGGTAGGCCATTGCTAGCCTCAAGCGCGATTGGCGCGCGCAACACGCCGCTGCGTATCAGCGCCGTGTTGTAACCACCACCCTGGATCACGAATCCCTTCAAGACGCGATGGAAAATCTTGTCATTGTAAAAGCCGTCACTTGTATATTGCAGGAAGTTGTTGACCGAGAGCGGCGCTTTGTTTGGGTCGAGTTCCAGCACAATGTCGCCCAGCGAGGTTTTGATTGTCACTTGCGGCATCGGAACGTTTGGCGCGATCTGGGTCGTACCGGCGGCGCCGGTAACGCCGACGGTGACGCTCAAGATACCGGTGTGGACCGGAACGCAGGTCCAGAGCTGCTGTGTTGTGGTGCCGCCCGACTCCAACTTGACATTATTGCAATTCGGGGCGGTGAAGGTGACGCCATTTTCAAAATTGGTGCCAGTGACGGTGAACGTCGCCGTCTTGCCGTACATCAGAGGCGCGTTAACGACGCTTGCAATCGCGGCGACGGTCGGAACCGGAACCGGAGGTGTTGGAATTGGAATAGGTGGCTCAACCGGAACGGGGACGACCGGCGCAAGCGCTACCGGTGTCGGTGCCGAGCCCTCGCCTCCGCCTCCGCCGCCGCAGGCAGTCAAAAAAAACACGCTGGAGAGTGCCGCTGCCAGAAGGTGTGATTTCAAAGTGTTCTCCAT